>JALTEE010000203.1 GCA_027007865.1 bacterium | reverse complement strand
AGATTATTCTTATGAGATTTAGAATAAACAAATATAGGCACAATCAAATTTCTATCCTATATAATGGCGTATATCAATTGATACCCGCCACTTTTTCCTTTTGCCTGCCCGGGTATTCGGAATTTATAGAGACCGCTGCCGATGGAAGCGCCAAATCTGCTATCGTCAGGTGGATAGCCATCCTTGCAGAATTTTCTGATTTGTTGTCCCGCGACTTGGAGACGAGATACGATTTGCGGGTCGGATTTTTCAAATTGCTGAACAACTCTCCTGTATCCGGGGGAATTGATTTCTATTCGCCATTTGGGGCTCATCGTTCATTCTTTTTTGACAGCGAAATCGATAGCCTGCTGCGTATATTCCTTAAATTCGTTCGATTCGAACAATTTGCGTTCGTTAGCGTCGATTTGCTCAAATTGCTGTGGGCTTTTGTCGTCAAAATTTTTCATATCCAAAAACTCGTAGTTAATATACTCTCCATTTTCCGTTATTTCCCAACCTATAAAAAGATGAGACCAATCGGAAAGTATTTTGGCTGGCATTTTCGCAAATTTTTGTGCTGTGGATTGAAGAAGTTCGACTTCGTCTTTACCGAAAATATCATATTTAGTTTTTCGAGAAACTTCCAACTTCCATGTGCCACGAGGATTCGGAAAAACAACGAGTGCACCTTCTTTTTGCAATTGGCGAAGCGCATTTTCAAAATGGCTGGGAACAGGTCCATATCGATAGTGAACATACCTATCTCCCGTAATAGGAATATGCCACTGTTCGTATGCTTTGAAATCGCAGTAAAACAAAGCTTTTACAAGTTTTATTTTGCTTGCTCGATTGCCCATATTTTGCAGCACGATAAGAATAGCTTCTTTGAGTTTTTTCATAGAAAATTTCATCTTTTATCACCCCAATTTTATTATAGTTCACAATTGGTTTATGTCAACAGAAGAAATATATTTCATACACATCGAGGAGGCACAAATGTCGGTTGATATTGCGGAACTTAACGAGCGCATCAAACAGGAATCCGCTTTTGTCGATGATTTGACAAACGAGATGCACAAAGTTATTGTTGGACAGCGGCGTGTAATTGAGCGGCTGTTTATTGGATTGCTTGCCGACGGGCATATTTTACTCGAAGGTGTGCCCGGACTCGCAAAAACACTGATGATTAGCACTCTCGCAGCGTCGGTAAATGCGACTTTCCAGCGGATACAGTTCACTCCCGATTTGCTGCCAGCGGATATCACAGGAACACTGATATATAATCAGCAGACGGGGCAGTTCATTCCTAAAAAGGGACCGATTTTCGCAAATTTTATCCTCGCCGATGAAGTAAACCGTGCACCCGCAAAAGTCCAGTCAGCACTGCTCGAAGCGATGCAAGAACGAGAGGTCACAATCGGCGATGAAACCTATGATTTGCCGAAACCCTTTCTCGTGATGGCGACACAGAACCCAATCGAGCAACAGGGGACATATCCGCTCCCGGAAGCGCAGGTGGACAGATTTATGCTCAAAGTTATAGTCGATTATCCGCGTCGTGAGGAAGAGCACGAGATAATGGAAGTTCATACGAGATTTCACCCACCTCACGCAGAAAAAGTCGTGGGCACACAGGATATTATGAAGGCTCGTGAAATTGTTCGTGATGTCTATATAGACGAGAAAATAGAGAACTATATTCTCGATATCGTGTTCGCCACGAGGTATCCCGAGCAGTTCGGTCTCGATGATTTGAAGCCACTTATCGCTTGGGGAGGTTCACCGCGGGCGACAATGTATCTGCGAACGGCAGCGCAAGCACACGCTTTCCTCGAACACCGCGGATATGTTACCCCCGAAGATGTTCGAGCAATTGCTATGGATGTCTTGCGCCACAGAGTGTTAATTACTTATGAAGCGGAAGCGGAGGAGAAATCGTCGGAAGATATTGTTCGCGCTGTTCTGGCAAAAATCGAAGTGCCGTAATATATATTTTATCGATACATTATTTTACTAAAATCGGCAAAGCATCGATTTCATCCGTTTTTCACAGCAATTTTGATTGGCAATTTCATCTTACAAACCAAAGCGCGTAAGCAACGAGAATGACGGTGATAAAAAAAGGCAGCAAACCCACTCCGACTTCGACGGTAGTCCATAGTTCGAGCCGTTTTTCTTTTGGGACTCGCCAGTTGCGCATAATAGCGAGTATAGAAAATGGGAATGCACTGAAATAAAATGCGAGTGATAGACCGATTAGTGCTTCGTTTCCATCGAGGAAATAAACTGCGGCAGATTGAGTAAGCAGCCCGATAATCACGAGCGCAAAAGCAAGATGGGCTACGGTTCTTGGATTTCGGAACATCGACGACTCCTGTTATAGATGAATAGGCATAATTATATTCAAAGATATGAAAATGGCAAAGCAGAATTTTTTAATTCGATATCGATGTAATTTAAATAAAAAAAATTTCTTGCCTTCGATTTTTTTATAAATATTTTATTTGTATAATAATATG
>JALTEE010000202.1 GCA_027007865.1 bacterium | reverse complement strand
TCGCTCGACAGAAATACTATTCTAAATTGCAATAGTTTTGTTGTAAATAAGATTAAAAAATTCTTACCTAAACCATAACATTATGTTGTTTTCTTTTGCGAAGAAAAATTTTTCCATTTGCAGCGCGTGCTTTGCATTTCTTTTGTTTGCAACGGCGCTATTTAGCGAAGAAATTCCTGCTGTCCCTTATCGTGAACTTTCTGATGATGGTATTTCTTCTAATTTAATTCTCGAAGAACCTCCTGCCGCTGAACAATCTTTTGCATCGCTTGCATTGTGGGAAGTTCAGCGTGGAGACAGTGGTAGCGCTATAAATATTTGGCGCTCGCTCCTGCATTCTCGAAATCCGGATGTGCGAAACTGGGCAGCGCTATGGCTCGGAATTATCGATACTTCGCTTTCGGAAAAATTCCCCGACGATGTTCCGTGGGGGATTTTTTGGAACGCTGTGAAACACCGCCGCGAAGAACCTTGGCTATCACTGAATATGTTGAAAGCAATCGGAAACGATACAATTCCGAATGTTCTCACGCTTCTTGCACAATACTGGCGAGGATTGATTTTCGCAAGCTTAAAAAATTGCGACTCTGCACTGGTGCAATGGAATAAAATTCTTAAAAATTTTCCTATGAATATTCTCACAGGCGAACTCTACTATCGTTCTGGACTCATGTTTTTTGAAGAAAATGATTATCCTGCCGCCGAATCTGTATTTGCAGAGGCGCTCGATTTTTATAAGGCGAGCAGCAGAAAAAATGCTCATTGGTGGGCTGACGATGCCGCATATTTGCGGGCATTATCTTTTTTGCGCGAAGAAAAATACGATTCAGCGAAGACTGCTGTATCATATTTAAGCAGAATCGCTCCGAGAAGCGAATATCTACCCACCGCAATGGCAGTGTTATCCGCATACAGCGATAGTTCGATGCTCGCCGACAAATCGATACCCGCATCGTTCCGTGCCGACCTCTTGATGAAAAGTGGATGGAATTTATTCGATTCGAAAGAATATAGTCGAGCATACATTGCATTTTTCGATGCGTATCGAGCACAGGGCTCGCAGGATGCACTGCTTTTCGCTGCGGAATGTGCATACAATACCAAAGATTATTTCACCGCAGATTCGTTATACAATCTCGTAGTAGATAAATCAATTAAGAAATATGCGATTTGGGGCAGAGGCTGGTGTCAGTCGAGGATGAAGAAATATGACCTCGCAAGGCAGTTGTGGCAATCGCTCGCCGACGATTCCATATTCGCCGATGGTGCATCGTTTGCGATTGCGCAGAGTTATTATTTCCAATGGAAACTCGAAAAGGCGATAGACGAACTCGGCAAATATCTATCGAAATACAAAAAGCACAGACGAAAAGCGATGTCGCTGCTATTTTTCGCGCAGATGGGAAACGGCGATACCGCAATAGCGATGGAAACAGCGATTAAATATCTTCGCCGATATCCTTCGGGCAAGACGAGTGAGCAAATCGCACTGTCCGTTGCAAAATCGATGTTTCAACAGCGCAACTACGGCGCACTGCTGGCGTGGGTCGATTCCACTAAAAATAAATTTACGGATATTGTGGGAGATTCGCTCGTGTTGTTTTCCGAACGGGCAAAATACCATCTCGGCGAATATAATGACCCTGTCGATATATTGAACGGTATGGTCAGCCGCCGCCCCGAAAGTCCGCTCACAGTGCAGCTCGCACTCGATATGGGAGCACAACTATCCGAAGCGAAGCGATGGAACGATGCGGCATATGTATATTCAAAAGCGCAAATGATAAGTCTTCCCGGAGATTCTGACTGGTGCAAAGCAACACTTGGAATTTTACGCTCTCAGTTTGAAATAGGCGATACTGCTGCTGCTTTTCTAACATTAAACGACTTGATTTCCGATGGTGAACAGCCTTGGATAAGCCGCGGACAAATTTTTACCGCCGGCTGGATATGGAAAAATATCGGCAATCTCGAGCGCAGTTTAGCACTGTATAACGATGCTGCAAAAAAAGCAAACTGTCCATCCGTGGTAGATTCTGCTGTTCTTGCGATTGGACGATTATATTTTTCCGCAACGATGTTCTCCGAAGCCGCTGCCGCCGTTGAAGAAAAATGGCGCAAAATAGATAAAAGTTCTGAAATCGCTTATGATTTTGCTGAACTAATCGCAAAAGCAAAATGGGAAGAGGGTCTTCAAGATTCCGCTGTGATGTTTGCTGTTAAAGTATCCGATAGCCTTTTCGGCGGATGTGAATACCTCATATCGATTGGCAAAATGGCGTTGTCGGAGGGTCGTCCCGAACTCGGTGGGAAAATTATCGATAAAATTAAAGAATTGCACTGTCAAGATGTTCCAGCGGACTTTTTAATGCAAATGGGCGATGCAATGGTGCAACTCGAGCGCATTTCAGATGCCTGTAGCCTTTTTTCTATCGTGGCGGAACAACATCCGAGCGATTCTCTCGGCGAAACAGCAAAAAAAAGATTAAAAGTATTCTCGATTAAAAAG
>JALTEE010000201.1 GCA_027007865.1 bacterium | reverse complement strand
CAGTCTGCTTACGAACCTATGGACTTTTAGTCCATAGTGGTTTAGTTAGGCGGTCGCATTTTGCGACCAGATCATTTTTTTCATTTTCTTTCAACTGAAACATAAAATCATCAGGGAATCTTTCAATATTTCTTTTTACTTGTTCATTTAAACGCTTCGTTTCAACATCATATAATTCTGCCAGATCTCTATCAAGCATCACCGGTTCACCACGTAAAGTATAAATACGGCTACTGATTTCACTCTGTACAAACAACTCATCCATTTAAAGCCTCCTAAATAACTATAAGTCATTGTAGTATTTATAATAGTTTGTATCAAAAAATATGTGCTGTGAGTATTACGAGGAAATGCCCTTGGGGTGCACTTTGTAATATTTTCACATACTTACACGCAGATACAACTTCAAGCTCATCAAACAGCTCTTCGTTAAAACGAACTTCAAGCAGGCGGTAGGCTTCTTTTTTTTCAGTTGTGGTGATGTCCATGAAGATGGTACGTATCGGCTTTGGTTCGTTGATGATCGATCGCAGGTAGATCAGGGGGTAGTAAAGTTGGAGGAGGATTTGCCTCCTTATCCCATATCAATTAAAAAGGTGCTAAAATAAAATATGAATTCGGAAAAGCCCATTTTAGATTCCACCATCACCTATTATGATAATGCGGCAGACAAGCTCATCTCTTCATATGAAACAGCTGATATGTCAAATCTACATGCTTTTCTGCTTTCCAACCTTTCATCTGGATCAAAAATTTTAGATATAGGGTTTGGATCAGGAAGAGATCTGGCTTTTCTACGAGATAAGGGTTTTGATGTTTGGGGTATCGATCCGGCACAGAAATTCGTTGATCATGCAAAAGAACGATTTCCGGACATTGCAGATCACTTTTTTAAATCTTCTCTGCCAAATCTTGATATTCCAAAAGAACTACAAGACTCTTTTGACAGTACCATTCTCGTAGCTGTTTGGATGCATCTTCCCAAAAGCATGTATGCAGATGCTATCAAATCACTCTGCGCTCTATTGAAACCACAGGGGAAAATCATACTTAGCTACAGTATTACGCCAAGAACAGGAGAAAAAGAACGCTACTTTGAAGATGTAGATAGTAATCTACTTCAGATTCTTTTTGAAGCACACGGATGCATTAAAGTATCCAGTATTACAAACAAAGATGGTCTTTCCGAAAGAGAAATCACGTGGGTAACAGAGGCATACAGTCATGATAAGCTTTGAAGCCCTGAGTCAGATCAACAGGATCATCGAACACGACAAAATTTCAAGTACCTATAAATTCGCCTTGCTCAAAAATACGATCGATGCCTGCCAGAGATATGATCATCTTATTAAAATGGAGGGAAATAAAGCCACTATTCCTTTGGGCTTAGTCATTGAGGGATGGATCTTTGATTACTTTCCGTTTGTATTTAACGGTATTCGCCAACAAAACAGCGGTAACATACTCAACAAACAGATAGAAGTACTTTACGAAGAGCTCTTTGCATACATGCAGCTTGACCCAACAAAAACCATTTGGAATGACGCTTATGCAAGATTATATCTCCAGTATCTCAATCTTGAGCTTGATGGTCATCAGTCCAAGCTACTGATAAAGCTTGCGAAACAAATAGCAACGACTATTACAAAAATGCCTATGCGCTATTCCGGTAGCAATGATTATGAAATCTATCAGCCCAATAAAACAACGTTTGGGGATATACCCGCAACGGAAAAGTTCAACAGAGAATTCTTGATTGAAAATTTCGGTACTTTCACAATACAAAAAGAGCATTACCAAATATTCCGCTATATGGGACAAAGTCTTTACGGTTCATCCACTATTGCAAGGAGATGGAGAGAGACAACCTACGCATTGAACAAAGCCGAATTCGCCACCGATAAAATAGATGCAATGATCTACAAAACCATTTTCACAGACAGAAACACAAATATCGGAAGACAATTTTTACCAGAGGATTGCTACTGTGTATGGAGCGGTAAAAAACTGTCCCATGGAAGATACGACGTTGACCATGTGCTACCCTACTCAATTTGGTTCAACAACGATCTATGGAATCTTCTTCCGTGTGACCCAAAAGTCAATGGCAAAAAATCCGATAAAATTCCTTCGCCAGAACTCATTTTAAGACAAAAAGATCTTATCATATCCTATTGGGATATTTATGAGGAGAAAGCGAAAGAGCTTTTCGAGTACCAAATAAAATCTTCACTATCACCAGATACAACTGCATTATCCAAGAAAACTAAATTGATTGAATCTTTGAGTGAAAAAGCGCACTACCTGATAACTGAGAGAGGTTATTCCGCTTTCGAATATAAAATGCCTTAGTACACTTCATTACAAACTATAAAGCACCATAAAGTGAGTTATTAATAAATTTTTTGAGGTACTGAGGCATTTGTCAATCCCATATAAATATTTGTTTTTATTCTTAATGGGTTATCATTATTATCAGACTCACATTCCTTCTATTCCCTCAATCAATTAT
>JALTEE010000200.1 GCA_027007865.1 bacterium | reverse complement strand
ATCAATTATCAATTCAAAAATTATTTTTTGGCTTTTGCTGTTATAATGCTTTTTGCTATAATGGCGCTTAATTCCTCGTTATCATTCATTTGCGTTGTTCATTTTGTGTTGTTCATTTTGCATTGGCTTTTAAGTAAGCATCTGCTCGTTTTGCAACATTGCGAATATCAATACCTGTGGGGCATTCGGTGACACATCTTCCACAGCCGACACATAGTTGGTCGTCGCCGTATCGAATTTTGAAAAACGATAGTTTGTGCATCATTCGCTGGCGGATGCGTTCTTTCTGTGTCGGTCGAGGATTATGCCCCGATGCTTCGAGTGTGAAAAGCCCGAATTGGCAACTGTCCCAGACACGATAGCGGCGGTATTTATCGCCGATGCGCTCATCCTGAATGTCGAAGCAGTAGCACGATGGACAGACATAGGTGCATATCCCGCAGCCGAGACATCTATGATGCAAATCGCCCCAGAAATCCTCGTTATCGAACAGGTTTTCCATAGTTTTTTCGAGCCCATCTGTTGGCACGGAGCGGTCGATTGCATCTTCGCCGCGTTTCTTTTGTTTTTCGCCTTTGGCGATATCAATATCCGTCGCATCAGGCAGAGATGCTATCAATTTTTCGCCGATTTCGGTCGTGCCTTTGATGAGAAATCTATCGCTATCGAGCGGGATAAGGAAGATATCGCTTCCCACCTCAGAAAAAGGTCCCATACCATCGAACGAGCCGCAGAAACAGGTCTGGCGTGGGTGCGGGCAACCGATAACGATTTTAACCGATGCCTCGTATCTTTTCGCAAAATAGGTATCGGTATAATTGCCTTCGGTATAGACCTTTCCGATGAGTTGCATCGCCTTGGCATCGCAGGGATGCAATCCCCAAACGGCGAACTGCTCGACATTGTCGGGTTCTTTGATGGAACTCGGGTCGCCCGGTCTGTCATAGAAAAAGAGCGTTTCATCCTGCGGAACGAATGCCTCTTTCGGCGACAATGGAATCGATTCCGGCGAGCCGATTTCATCGGCACTTTTAACCTCGCCGAATCTAAGTTTTTCGCCCACGGGAGCATAGACTTTCATACCTTGCAGGCAATCGAATATATCCTTTTTTGTTCCTACCTTCATTCTATTCCCCTTACATTATAAATTCTTGTGGGTCATCGTAGCGGAATGTTTGCAAAGGCGGTGGCTCATCGACAGCAATTCCGCTCTCATAATCGAACAATTCTCTAACTCGTTTGCTCATACCCGCCAATATCTCCGTGAACGGGATATCCATCGGGCAGACGGATTCGCAACTTCCACACTCGACACATCGCCCGATTTGGTGGTAGATTCTTCCGAGACTCCAAAGTGTCAGGTCGGTCGAGTGCTGCCCTTTCTCCATCCATTTCGGGTCGTTGGAATCGACGAAACATTCGTCGCAATAACAGGTAGGGCAAGCCTGACGACAAGCATAGCAGCGGATACATCTGCTAAATTCCTTATTGTAAAATTCCCATCGCTCGGGCTTGCTCTTTTCGAGCATTTCGAGTGCGGGTTTGTCGTGTTCTGCGACAGATACCCCTTCGATTTTCTCGCCTACAAGTTCATCGTAATGAACTGGGGTCGGATAGCGACAGATTTTACACGCATTGCTCAAAATTTCCTTCGTCGGAATGCTTTTGTCCCCCACCGAAATTTTCTCCCAGTCGGCAGAAACGGGTTCTCCATTCGGAATGCCGAATTCTTTGCGCAATGTTTTGCTATCGACCATTCCCTCGCAGGGAACACCGATAATCGAGACATTCTTTCGCTCGAATTGTTTTTCCGACAGCAAAAGCCCGATAGAGCGCGAATCACAACCCTTCGCGACAACACCGACTTTTCTGCCAGCGAGCACTTCTCGGCGGACATATCCCGCGAGATTGAGTCGGCAAAGCGGATTCCAGATGAGTTTTTCCGCATCGTCGGGCTGGGTTATGAATATCGGCTGCGTTGTAAATGGAGTAGTGCTTTCACCATATCCGATAATCACATCGACTTTGCCTTCGGTGAGCCAATCCCTCGCTATTTTTCTTATTTTTTCTATCATATTTACTCCTGAAAATCTCGTTTTACAAAGTGTTCGATAGGTCCTGCTTTTTTGACCCTATCTGTGGTTTCGGTTACGACCTTTTGGAATTTTCCGCCCTCGGCAGCCGATACCCAAGAGAAGTTGATTCTGCCATTATCGTAGCCGACAAAATCCATAAGTTCCTTCAAGGCGGTGAATTTTCGTCTCGCAAAATAGTTTCCCGTGATGTAGTGGCAATCTCCGGGGTGGCATCCAGAAACGAGAACGCCATCAATTCCCGATTGCAGAGCCTTTAATATGAATATCGGGTTCACTCTCGCCGAACAGGGAACACGAACTACCCTGATATTCGGCGGATACTGAAATCTCGAAACACCTGCCAAATCTGCCCCAGCATAGGAACACCAATTACAGAGAAATGCGAGTATCTTCGGTTTCCATTCTTTTTCGTCCATAATTGCTCCTTAAAAA
>JALTEE010000199.1 GCA_027007865.1 bacterium | reverse complement strand
CGATGGCTTCATCGTAGAAAACAGCGACGCTTCATTTTGTATGAAAACAGTCGCCAGTTTGAGCCCGTTGTAATCGGTGCCGAGGATTTTCAAAATCATCTTTTGAACATCGCTTTTGCGGCGAGATTTCGTCATCGGAATATATTCACCGTTTTCCATTTTGAGTAATTTCAAAGTTCCACCGCTGCCGATGTTCTGGCGTCTTATCATACGATAGCGCTCGCCCCACATTTTGAAATCGAACGATACTTCGACATATTTTTTCCCCGTGCGGATAATATCTTTCGCTTTGTATCCGCTTCGGGATGCCCCGAACAACGCCCACAGCATCGCTTCGACGATAGAACTTTTCCCTGCGCCGTTATCGCCGACGATGCAAAACAGCGAGGAAAAATCGAGGGGAATATCGGTAGGCGAAGAAAAACTCCGAAAATTTTCTAATTTCAATCGAATTGGAACCATCTTAAATAGTGTTTAATTTTAAGTTTTGAGTGTCCACTTATATTTCACTCAATACTAAATTCATCAATATTGCTAAAATGCAAGCGACAATCGGGGCTATCCTGCATCGGCAGAAAGTGACATTAACGAGATGCGAAGCGTGGAATTACGCGAATGGTGCGGAACGCTTGATATTCAACTCTCTCAATCTCGCATATAGCGCCGATTTCGAAACCTGCAAAATGTGTGCTACTACATCGATTTGAAAATCGCGGTTCGTCGAATATTTTTTCAATAATTTTACCACCATCGGTTTCGGCATCAGCAATTCTGCAGCGAAACGGTTCGCTGTCCTTTCCATCACTTTGTTTCTGCCCGTGTAGCAAATATAATATTCGCCTCGATGCGGCATTACCAGATGTCCGAGTTCGTGTGCGATTGTGAACCGCTGCCTGACAAACGATAAATTCCTGTTGATAACGATTATGCCGAGTTTAGGCGATTTTAGCGCTATGCCATCGATATTGTCGAAATCATCGTAGAAGACTTTTATATTAAACTTATCGAGAATATCATCGAACACAACAGGCGGATTGTCCATATCGATGAATTTGAAAAGTTCTCTGGCATAATCAATCGCTCGCATCGGCTCTTTCCTCCCGACACATTTCGGCGAATTTCTCCATCCATTTCCCGACGACTTTTTTATCCTTTTCGCTCGCATTTCCTCGTGCGAAAAGTGTTTTTGTCTGCCGCTCGAGCGATTTGAGAATTTTTTTATTTTTATCGGTCAGCATCATAATTTGATAAAAAATTTACAAAAGAGTTTAATGCTCTATTAAGGCTATCCGTTTGTTTTGCAGTGTTCACATCCCAATGATTAAGAACAAATTCTGCAAGCCGTCCGGTATAATTTTTGCCAAGTTTTGCTTTACTGTGAATTTCCGGTGGAATGTCATCTTTGATAACTCGTTTTCTCGATGTTCGCGCCAATGACACCAATTTTTCCTTTGGGTTTTTTATATCCTCGACGGAATAAGGAATAACAGAATCACTAATACCAAGAAACTTTGCAAAATTCTTTTTATCAGCGAAAAGCCAAGATTCGATTTCTCTCACAACCACTCTAAATATTAGATTTCTATTAGGTTTAAATTTCATCCATTGCTTAATTTTTATAGGGGCACATTCGGTATTGTCGAGGTCCACAACAACTATTACAGGAAATCTTTTTGCCATATTGTTATATCTAAGTAGATTTGCTTTTATTTTACCATACCCATTCGTAATATGAAAAACCTTTTGAACATTATGACCTGTTTCTTTTTCCGCAACCTCGAAAACTTTTCCGATTACTATTTTGCTAAGTTCATCTTCAATAAAAAAATAAATCATTTTGAACTCCATTTCAAAAATCATTTGGGAAAAGGGTAAGTTCGTTGTCTGTTCCTTTTGGGGCAGTTTTTTTCTTTACAACTTCACTTAATGGGAATTCATATTCGAGCACTGCTTTTATCTCATCCTTTATATCTGAATAATCGTCGATTGTTTTCACAATTGTTCCTTCATTTCCTGGAGTAAGCAATACAACTTCTTCCAGACCAACTCCTCTATCATTTAACATATCAGGACTGTGAGTGCTTATAATCACCTGCCTTTTATTTTCCCGCTGAATTCTATGTATTATCGGCGGTAGTTTTTCTACAATAGTAGAATGAAGATACATTTCAGGTTCTTCCAATAAAACAGTTCCTTTGCCGTCAAGTAATATCCATAGAATCCCTATAATTCTGATTGTCCCATCCGAAAACTCGAGCTCGTTCTGCCAAGCTCCTTTATCTCTCCAATGGTGGTATTTTGCTCTCAGATGTCTTATGCCCTCATTATCTGGGTCTGTTAATTCAAATTCTTTTAACTGGGGAACCACGCTTTTCAGTGCATTTTCAATTTTTTTTAATCTACTCTTTCGTCTATTGTCCGTAGTTGATGATATCATTTTAATTATTGTCCATCCATAATAATCATCTCCTTTACCTTTCCAGGGGAATAAGTAAGGCTGTCTGATTATTTGAGGGATAATGTGCATATATTT
>JALTEE010000198.1 GCA_027007865.1 bacterium | reverse complement strand
ATTGAAAACTCAAACACCATTTTCTTATGAAATATATCTGAATAAATGCAAAAAATTCCAATTTATACTTGACAAATCAAGGTAGTATCTCATCCTAGTATCCTTCTCCCGAGGGAGAAGGACTTTCGCTGCCATCCTCGGCTGCCAAGTCATCCCTTTCTCCTCGGGGAGAAAGGGAACGAGGAATAGAGGGGGTCGCAACCAAATTCCCCCGCAAATCGTATATCTTCACATCCACCCATCCTTCTGGATTCCTCCCGCCAAGGCGGGAGGAATGACAAATGGGGTGCGGTGTGTCATTCCCAACTCGATTGGGAATCCAGAGGAGGTTGTGTATTGGGTTTCCAGATTTACATTCCACAGGGCGCTGTCAACAAGGGAGCATGCTCCCTTGCTGGCATATCGCTTCAACAAATCAACAAGGGGTTGCAACCCCTTGTTCGATTATTTAATCAATATCACGCGTTTCGTAATCGTTCGTCCATCATTCATCTGCGCTCGCACGAAATATATTCCAGATGAGATGGATTTGTCGGGTTGCCAAATGAATGTGCGGGCGCCGTTCGTAGGGGCGATGCTTGCGTCGCCCTTTGTGGATGTGGTCATTCCTTTGGGCAGAGCAAGCCCTGCCCCTACAACATTCCCCCGCAAATCGTATATTTCAACCGTTCCATCAACAAGGGAGCATGCTCCCTTGTTGACACCGGACAGCGTGATTTCGCACGACGAATTGAATGGATTGGGAGAAACATTTATCGATAAATCCTGGGGTTTTTGAACATTATCCTTTATCGATGATTCTCTTATTGTAAAAGCAGAATCGCTCGTGCTATATATTGTTTCATTCTTCGTATCGGTGATTCTGATGAAGCAATTATTCTGTGTTCCGAGCACATCCGGAACTTGCCAAAAGAAAAACCACGGATTCGATGTAGAATCTATTATCGTTTCCCAATGCCCATCTATGCCATTGAGAGAATATTCGATTTTTACTTTATTTGGATACGGTGTTCCGCCCTTGTTCCACATTATTACGGCAATCGCTCCTTCATTTAATTGCTCACCGCCATTGGGTAAAGTAACATCGAGATATGTTTTCTGCGTGCAGTAATATCTTAATGTATAGTTTCCAACAGGTGCGGAAGATAATCCGCATACTTTGAGATAATAAATTCCCGCCGATTCGGGGACAAATTCGATTTTAAAATTGCTATCGTCCCAACTGGAATCATCCTGCACGATAGGTGCGGCGTCACAGGATGAAAAGATTTCGCCATAAGTATCGTAAGTGCCCATCGTGTAGAATACATAGGCACTTTCTGGAGTAGCATAGAAACTGAACCAATCCACATCGTCAGTCGGATAAATGGCATCGGAATACCATTGCTCTTCGTCGGTAACATTTAAAAATTCTGCTTCCGCACAACTGTTCGGCGAATCTGGTCTCGGCGGCGGAGTTATGTGTATTACCGCAAACGAAATTATCGAATATCCAGCGGGCATTCCATCAGGTAAAAAATACCAACCATCTGCGGAACCAGTCCAGCCGTAGTTTAGATGAAATTCCCCGCTTTCTTTATAACCGTCGCATACAATAGAATGTCCGCCACTCCAATCAGCGAGGTAAATGGCGAATTGCACAGGCTTTGCGTTCATCATATCATCCTGCAATTCATTGTAGAAATCGGGGTCATCGCTATACATATCAGTTGCATCGAGATAGTTCCATTTGTCTGTATAATTGGTTGCGGAAAATCCCGCCGCTGTGCCTGTGGAACTGTAATACGCTCCCAGTGAAACTCCGCAAGCCCACATAAGTTGCGCAATAGTATTGTTCGAAGGCTGAACCCCATAGATTGTGTTATATTCGATTGTGTCGATTGTTGCTGTTGGTGCATCTATCCATATAGGTGGGTCTGTTCCATATGACCAATAACTTTCATACGAATAAAATTCTACCGAAGGTGGATATTCCCAATAATTTATAATCTGCGCCATCGCAGTATTACTGCATCCTGTAACACATCGGTCGCCGGTGCTGGGGTCGATTGGACAATATCTGTTATACGGATTTCCCTGTCCCCATTGTGTATCGAGCCAAGGACCATAGACAACAATAGAATCAAGCGAATGAGAGAGCAGTATAGATTTCGAGCAGTATTCTTGCCATAGAAAATTGTTATTATTTTTTATTTTCTGCGAAATAAGAGGAATGGCTTTTAAGCGCAGAGATAAGTCTGTTTTTAACATATAATATGGGATATTTTTCTCATCGCTGCTGAAATCGAAATCGTTGTCGAAAGAATATGCGATAACAGGTCTAATATCGCTATCAGAAGATGTTGCGACATATCCTTTCGGCGAAAGTTCCGCTATGTAGCCGATTATTTCGTCATCGTTTTTCTGCGAATCGAACAGTGAATCGATTTTTCGTATCGAGTATGAATTTTGTCGATTTGCGTTCGTTTTCTCTGCGATGGCAATCTCTGTTTCAGCAGCGGCTCGCACCATAGCAATGCTAACGGGCGCAGCAATGAC
>JALTEE010000197.1 GCA_027007865.1 bacterium | reverse complement strand
CCATAAATGTTATTTAACAAGGTTTTCCTGTCAAGTAGCAGAATGATAACGAATAGTTCTTTATTTATTTAGCAGGAGTTATTAAGAGACTGACAAATTATTGACCAATTTTTTCGGATAAGAACCTAATTTTACGGAGGCATTGAAATGCGGGTATGTCTATATGTTCTCCTCATCGCTTTTCTTGCGGTGAGTTTTATCTTTGCGCAGCCATTGCTCCGCATCGGATACGATGATTTTTTGAGCAATCAGCAGTTGAACCTCGATGTGGCATCGGTTAGAGCGGGTGCTTATGTCGATGTTGTCGGCTGGCATAATGATGTGCAAAAAATGGACGAAGCAGGAATAAATTATAAAATTATAATTCCCGATTTGCCGACATATTATGCTTCTCGTCTCGATAGAACACTTCCTATGGGCGGTTATCGCACATATTCCGAAATTATCGCTGCGGTGGATTCTCTACACGACCTATACGATTTTGTATCGGCAAAGGATTCTATCTCGGCAGGATGGGATGGCAACATTGTCTGGGCTGAGAAAATTTCGGACAATGTAGATGTGGATGAGGACGAACCGGAAGTGCTTTATGACGCCACAATTCACGCACGAGAAGTCATCGTTCCCGAAGTGCTTCTGTATTATATGCACTGGCTATGCGAAAATTACGGAACCGACCCAATCGCAACTTATCTCGTGAATGAGCGGGAAATGTGGTTCATCACGAATGTTAATCCCGATGGCTATATTCGCAATGAAATCGACAATCCAGACGGCGGCGGAATGTGGCGCAAAAATACACGCGACAATAACGAAAACGGTGTTTTCGATGCCGATTACGACGGCGTGGATATGAACAGAAATTTCGGATATCAATGGGGTGTCACTGGCGCATCGACATATCCCGGCGACGATACTTATATGGGTCCCGATTCATTCTCCGAGCCTGAAATTCAGGGCTACCGCAGTTTCGTCCTATCAAGAAATTTCTCGACAAACATAACATATCACAGTTATTCGGGACTGTATCTTTTCCCGTGGGGATACACATCCGACCATTGCCCCGACAACGATTACTATATGCTTATTACCGACTGGATGTCAGAGCGAAATAACTATGTTCACGGAAACATTAGCGAAACTATATATCCTGCGAGCGGCACGACTGTCGATTGGATGTATGGCTCGCAAAATGTAATAAGTCTCACACCCGAAGTTGGCGGAGCATCGGATGGCTTCTGGCCTCCGCTCGATAGGAAAATTCCGCTGTGCGAAAGTCAATTGCTGGCGAACATAATAATCGGGCTTGTAGCGGGTGCTGCTCCACGAGTTGTGGACATCGCCATTAGCGAAAACGACGGCGACGACGACGGCTATCCCGACATTGGCGAGCAGATAAATTTGGACGCATATATCACTAACTACGGGCTTTTGCAGGCGAACGATGTTTCCGTAATTGCAAAAGCGGTTTCCGATGGAATAACAATTATCGACAGCACCGCATCGGCATCTGGCGCAATTTCTCCAAAAGGCGGAACAGCAACGGCAACACGAATAACTTTCACGATGGCGCCGCCGCTTGTCCCCGGAGCACAAGCACAAATCGCACTCATCGCTACGATGCCCGATGGATATTATTGGGCGGACACATTCTCGTTCACGGTCGGCACGCCGAATGTGATTTCCGCAAACAATTTCGATTCGGGATACTCCGGCTGGACGCTTTCCGGCGACTGGGAATTCGGCACACCGACGGGCAGACCGACACCGTTCTCCGCACCGAATGTCCTCGCAACACGACTTACACCCGATTATTCGGACAACACGCTGTCTATTGCCACATCGCCGACTTACTACATTCCCACGGATGTTTTCTCGCCAACTCTTTCATTCGAGACCTGGTTCAACATCGAAGGAAGCGAAGGAGAATATTACGATGGCGGAAATGTTCAAATAACGACTTTGCCCGATACTGATTGGACTCTTATTTCACCTATCGGCGGATACCCGGCAACTATAGTCTCGTCCAATCCGTATCTGGCAGGACAACCCGGTTTTTCGGGCTCGGCGATGAATTGGCAACAGATTATGTTCGACCTGTCCGCATATATGGGAGATTCGGTAAAATTCCGTCTCGTGTTCGGCTCCGACCCGTATGTCAATTATGAAGGCTGGTTCATCGACAACTGGGAAATTATGTCCTTTCAGCCGGAAACATCTGCGGCAATCATATCCGATGGCAAAATTATTCCGCATAGTGTTGCGTTTGCTGTGCCGAACCCGTTCAATTCATCGTGCAAAATTTTCATTCCGAATGCGCAAAAAATCTCAATTGTAGATATAAACGGAAAGAATATTCGCGCGCTCGAATCGGCAAGCGGTTATGCTCGCTGGAACGGCAGAGATGAACACAGCGAAAATTGCCCTTCGGGAATTTATTTCGCAAGAGCGCAGAAAAATGCCGCAAACGCGATACGACTGCTGCTAATCAAATAGTTATGACAAAAATAGAACTGATTGTCAGGGGAATTTTTGAGCG
>JALTEE010000196.1 GCA_027007865.1 bacterium | reverse complement strand
TAGTAAAGTTTAATTTGTTTTTATGCGAAAAAGCGGTCGGTAATTAATATCGAGCATCCTGCCCGACAAAAACGCCTAACCAAGATGCTATGGGATTAAAAGCAGTTTTCCTTTCGCTATTCCATTTTCAGATGGCGCAGTTATTATATAAATTCCGGGCGCAACGAGTTTTCCGCTATCATTTTTACAATCCCACCTGAACACACCATCCTGTGCTTTCCAATATTGCTCGATTTGTCGGACGATTTCGCCTGCGGCATTATAAATCAATAGAGGTGCATCTGGTGGAACATCGGCGATATAAACGGTTGGTGCAATCCCGCGCTTCGCAATTGCTGGATTTGGATAAATCCGCAGTGGTTTTATCGTTCCCGATGTAGAATATGGTGAATGCAACACGACAGCGCATCCGTTGAAACCGAACCAGATATCTCCGCTGCCGCCGTCGGTGAAAATTCCGCCAAGAGGCGTTGGAGCAATTATACCAACCACATCTGAAAAAAGCGGTGTAATATCTTCTGGCGATGCATCGTCTGAAAATGTGGATTTAAATGTCGCAAAATATCCGCTGGGCATATACATCGCAGCGCCATCGAGAGTTCCTATCCATATATTGCCGAAAGAATCGGCGGCGAGGCTCGTAATTGTTCCCGAAACATCTGTCGGCATAATTACCGTATCGACAATTCCCGACTGGTCCATATATGCGAGACCGTCCGCCGTGCCGAACCAAACTTTGCCATCCGCTCCAATCGCCGTAGCATAAACATCATTGCTCGGCAACAGTCCACTGAGATTGTAATAGATATCGTCCGATTTATCTGCTATTGTTCCATTATGAACAATTACTGCTCCACCAGATGTTGTAGCAACAGCAACTCTATCATATCCACAGTCTATGTCCATAATCGAAGCGCTGGGAATGCCTTCCGCTATCCCGAATGAAACGGCGCCGTCGGGATTATTTAGATTATCGCTCGTCCACACTTTCAGCGGTTTTTGGTCGGTCGAGCTGAACGATGCTACCCAAAGATTTCCCATCGGGTCCACTCGCAAACGAGATACAACCGTAAAATTCTCTCCTGGAACAGACGATGCAAGAAAGCTGTTTTCCGCATCCCAGACATCGAAGTGATAATCGGGCGTGATTCGCAGTAAACCATTTCCATAGGAGCCAATCCATATCGTTCCGTCATCCGTGAGCGCCGCTGTCCATACTGCCCAGAAAACCCGCGAAACGCAGTCGAATAAACTATCATCATCTATATATCCCATCACTGTGTGAATGTTGAATTGCTGCCATTGTCCACTATTCAATAAATTTGCGCCCTCGTTATGTGTTGCCATAACGATTGCGCCGTTATTGGCAAACGAGACATCCGCTACATCGCTTCCCACAGGCGCATTATACATCGTATTTCTAAAAGTATCGCCATCGAAAACGGCATAGCCATATTTCGTAGCGGCGACCTTTTCGCCGTTCAAATCGACAAGTGCATAAACGCTGTTAAACGGACCACTGACGGGCAATCTATGCATCGAATTCGATGCGGAAGAATAGTAATAAGGTCCTCTGAATGAAATCGACCAAAGCGTATCGTCGAGGGAAATCAAATCCCACGCGAGTTCATCGTTATAAGATGGGGCGATATTGTGAAATGCGCCGTTCTGGAAGTAAAAAATTGTCTCCTCGCCCGAATTGACATCGCCGAGCGCCCAGAGAGTATCGTGTAAAATTGTGAGCGCTTTTATTCCTCGCGATTCGGAAGCATCAAGCCAAATTGCGGCGGTATCCCAGGCATCTGGCGAAAATAGATTTGCATCACTCGCTGCATAGGCAAGACCATACGGTGTGCCGACAAAAATCGTATCGTGCAAAAATTCGACATCTGTCGCTTCCGTTTGAATTGGCAGGTCGCCAAAATGTTCGTAGAAATCGTTGAACTGGGCAATTGTAAATGTTGTCGGTGCAGGATTTGCTCTAACTAAGCCCGACGATGTGCAAATCCAGAGTTTACCATCGTAAAAATCCATTTTGTTTATGCGATAATAATTTTGTGCAAGTTCCCCTGCGCTGAGCCAATCGCCATCGGAAAACACGCCGATATACCCATTCGACGCCGCATACCAGAGATTGCCGTCATCATCTTCGACAAGTGAAAGTATTTCCAATCCTCCGAGACCATCGATGTGAGTATATGTTTTGTAATCGCCTGTTGCAGGGTCGAGTTCCACAATGCCGCCTTCTGTGCCAAACCAGGTTTTTCCGTTAAAAACAATGCCGCAGCGACCATATTGTATATCGCTGTATATCGTCCAATTACCTGTATAAGCAAATGATATAGTTGCGGTGAGAATTGCTATGAGAAAAATTCGCATAATTTGCTCCACCTATATTTGTAAAAAAGTCCTTCGACTACAATTTGTTCCGATATTACATAATTTTTACAATAAAATTTCACAAACTGTAGAATAGACATTCTTGCCTGTTCATTATCATCAGTCCCGAACAGTCGGGATTGATATATTTCGATTGTCAGACAAGAATGTCTGGCC
>JALTEE010000195.1 GCA_027007865.1 bacterium | reverse complement strand
AGATAATACTGCACAGCAAGTAGAGCAAAAGAGCAATGACGATGAAAGCGAAGGCTTAATCGATGGATTCTTGCAATCGCTTCTCGGCAAATATAGAAATAGCGATTCCGATACTGTGAAAAAATACGACTATTTTAGCGATAAAAACGGCGATGGTGTCGATGATAGATTGAATGGGAAAAGCAGCGGTAAAACCACGAAAAGCAGCACTACAAAGAATAAAAAATCCTCGTCTTCGAGCAAAAGCGGCAGCAGAAAACGCACAAAATCCACCAGTCGAAGAGGAAAGTGATGGACAAAGTCAGCATCGTAATTCCTGCGCGAAATGAAGAAAATTTTCTCCCAAAATGTCTCGCCTCGATTCAAGCGCAGACATATCCTCACGATTATTTGGAACTCGTTCTCGTGAACAGCGCCTCCGAAGACGGCACCCAAAAGATAATGGAGGATTTTGCGCAGAACAGCGATATTGCCACAAAAATCGTGCAAAATCCCCGTGGTGATACTCCGATGGCGTTGAATGCGGGATATAAAAATTCCACAGGCGATTTAATACTACACATTATTGCTCACGCAACAATCGAGCCCGACCATATCGAAAGAGCGGTCAAAATATTGCACGAAAAAAATGCGGATGGTGTCGGCGGCAGAATTGTTACAATCGGCTCGGGATTGAATACATTCTGGGACGGCGGTATTTCTGCTGCACTGGAATCGCCGTTTGCAATCGGAAATGCAAAGGCGCGCATCAGTTCGAAAGAGGGCTGGATCGATAATCCTATGCTCACATTGTATCGAAGAGATGTATTCGACAGGTTCGGATATATGGACGAGCGGCTCACGAGAAATCAGGATTACGAATTTCACCAGCGATGTTATGCGGGTGGAGCGAAATTTTGGTTCGAGCCGAGTTTAAAAGTGCGCTATCGCAACCGCCCGAACCTACGACAACTGTGGCGGCAATATTTCAATGCGGCAAAATGGCGAACATTTATGCTCGGCGAACATTTTGGCGCCGTGCATATCAGGCATCTTATCCCACCGATTTTTGTTCTATCGATTTTTATATCAGCGATAGGTTTTTTATTCTGGAGACCATTTCTCTTTCTTTTCGCAATTATTGCCGTTGCTTATTTGTTTGGAATAGCGTCGAATACAACCATTGCAGCGATTTCTCGAAAAAAAATATCCATTCTGATAACCTTGCCTCTTGCGTTCATCACCATCCACTTCGCCTTCGGTATCGGTTTCATTACAGGGATTTGCCATTTCATTCTGCTTGGAAAAAAGAAAAAAATATTTTTTGCCAATAAACAATACCACTAAAATTAATGACCAGTAGCCAGTGGTTAGTTGCCAGTAAGCAATGAGAAATGCCATTTCCAAATCATCAAATTTCTAAATTGAGTTTGGAATGTTACACAAAAACTGAAATGTATAGAATGCGTGCATAAAGCAGGCAAATTTAGCATATTTACTGCTTGACAAAATAATACTGTCGCATAATTTAGCGATAATTTATTGGTTTTATCGATTATCGTTTAATATCAGAACTTGGTTAGCGAAATATAATGTATTTGCCTATAAAAATATCATTAATTCTTGCATCGCGGAAGACTTACACTTTACGAAGAATTTTTAATTACTTAAAAGTTATGTTATCGGAAAGGCTGTCTTCGATTTTTAAGCGTGTAATAGTATGGGGTTATCCTATATGGACGATTATAGAACCTACAAATGCCTGCAATTTACACTGTCCTGGATGCATAACAGGTGGTGGGCTCAGAAACGATGCCACAGACATAATCGATTTTGAAAAATATAAAAAAGTCGTAGATGATGTGGCGAAATATGGAATGGGAATTCTACTATATTATCGGGGCGAACCACTTTTGCATCCTCGCTTTATAGATATGGTGAAATATGCTAAATCTAAAAATCTCATCGTTCGCACAGGAACAAATGCAAATTTAATCGATAGTTTCCAAATGGCGGAAGAAATAGTTAAAAGTGGATTGGATTGGATTAGAATTCCACTCGATGGAATAACACAAGAGATGTATGAAAAATATCGTCGTGGTGGCAACATAGATAAGGTTAAAAACGCTATAAAATATTTAGCAGAAGCAAAGAAGAAATATAATTCCGCTAAACCTGTGATACTCGTGCAATACATAGTATTCAAACACACGGAACCCGGTATAGAAATAGCGGAGAAATTAGCATATGAACTCGGAGCAGACCATTTCTTTCTCAAAACTGCTATGGTATTGGATGAAAAACAAGGAGAATACTTTCTGCCGGAGAACAAAGATTATTGGCGATATGAAAAAATCGATGGCGGACTCGTTTTGAAAGGTGGATTGAAAAACAGATGTAAGCGTATTTGGACATATTTCACCGTGGACATCGATGGAGATGTATCCCCGTGCTGTTTTGACGGCTTAAAAAAACATGTTATCGGAAACGCATTCGAACAATCTATGAAGGATATATGGAAATGTGAAGCATATATGAATTTCAGAAAGAGAGTTATAACAAATCGTAAAAGCATCGATA
>JALTEE010000194.1 GCA_027007865.1 bacterium | reverse complement strand
CTCAAAATCTGATAATGCGCGCAATCGAAGAAGCAAAAAGCCGCAAAAACTCGGAGGTGAATGCGCTTCATCTGCTCTATGTAATGGCTGATGACCGAGATGGTCTCGCTCCCAAAATACTCGGCGCTGTGGCAATCGACCCGAGCGATGTAATCGAGAAATGCAAACCCAAACTCGCACAGCTTCCGCATCTTAAAACTATACCGTCTGAAATTCCAGCATCGCAAGAGTTGCTAAAAATTTTGCAAGATGCGATTAACATTGCATCTGCCGCATTTAAGGACGATTTTGCAAGTGTTGAACATTTAATGTTGGCGATGATTAGGAATCCGAAGACCACAGCAGGACAGATTTTACTCGAACTCGGTATCACCGAAGAACGACTATTAAAAGCGCTGAAATTGATACGCGGACACCACCGCGTTACCGACCGAAATCCCGAGACAAAATTCGCTGCATTAGAACGATATGGAATCGACCTGACTGGACAGGCACGAAAAGGGAAACTCGACCCGATAATTGGTCGCGAAGAAGAAATCAGGCGCGTTACTACGATTTTATCGCGTCGGACGAAGAACAATCCTGCGCTTCTCGGCGATCCCGGCGTCGGCAAAACCGCTATTGTCGAAGGACTCGCCCAAAAAATTGCAGCAGGAGATGTCCCCGAATCTCTGCGAAACACAAAAATCGTTCAACTCGATATGGGCACGATGGTTGCGGGAACAAAGTTCCGCGGAGAATTTGAAGAGCGGCTGAAAAGTTTCCTTAAAGAAGTTGTAGAATCACAGGGTAGAGTAATTCTTTTCATCGATGAGATGCACACAATTGTTGGTGCAGGTTCGGTGCAGGGTTCGCTTGACGCTGCAAATATGCTCAAACCGCCACTTGCACGGGGAGAATTGCACGCAATCGGCGCAACTACTGTCGATGAATATCGAAAATATATCGAAAAAGACCCTGCATTAGAGCGAAGATTCGCCCCTGTTTATATATCTGAGCCTTCCGTGGAAGATACAATTTCGATTCTGCGAGGATTGCGGGAAAAATTCGAAATCCATCACAAAGTAAAAATCAAAGATGAAGCGATTGTAGCAGCGGCAAAATTGTCCGCTCGATATATCACGGATAGATTTCTGCCAGATAAAGCAATAGACCTCATCGACGAGGCATCTGCGCGACTTCGCATCGACCTGTATTCCATCCCGAAACCTTTAGACGATGTGATAAAGAAAATCCGCCAATTGCAATTAGAAATAAAAGGAATCGAACGAGAACCTGAATCTGCCGCAAAATTAAACAAAATGAAAAAGGAACTTGCCGAACTCGAAGATAAGCGCAAAAACTTGAAAACGCAGTGGCAAATCGAAAAAAATGTTATCGGCAAAATTAGCGAGATAAAGGAAAAAATCGATGATGCAAAGTTCGAATTCGAGCAAGCACAGCAGCAAGGTGACCTCGAAAAAGCGGCAAGAATACAATATGGCGCTCTCGTGGAATTACAAAAAATGCTCGAAAATGAACAGAAAAAACTGCCGAAAATTCAAAAGCACGGGAAGTTATTGAAGGAGGAAGTCGGCGAGGAAGACATTGCTAATGTGCTTGCCGAGTGGACTGGAATTCCTGTGAGCAAACTCACACAATCGGAGCGGGAAAAACTTATGCACCTCGAAGATGAAATTCACCAGCGTGTTATCGACCAAGAAGAAGCGGTAGAAGCGGTTTCGCGTGTGGTGCGCTCGGCAAGAGCAGGACTGACAGACCCTAATCGACCGAATGGGTCGTTTATATTTCTCGGCTCGACAGGCGTTGGAAAAACTGAATTAGCAAAAGCACTCGCAGAAGCGCTTTTCGACACGGAAAAAGCGCTAATTCGCATCGATATGTCGGAATATATGGAAAAGCACTCTGTAAGCCGTCTCATCGGTGCGCCGCCTGGATATGTTGGATACGAAGAAGGCGGACAACTCACAGAAGCGGTGCACAGAAAACCCTTCTCGGTAGTGCTGTTCGACGAAATCGAAAAGGCGCATCCAGAAGTGTTCAATATTTTGCTGCAAGTTCTCGATGACGGCAGACTCACCGACAACAAAGGGCACACCGTCGATTTTAGAAATACGATTCTGATAATGACATCGAACCTCGGTGCGAGAATTATCGTGGAAAATATGGAAAGAATTACGGAAAAAAATCGCGATGAAGTTCACAGTCAACTGTCAAAACAATTAAAGGAACTTTTGCGGAAAAATCTTCCGCCGGAGCTTTTGAATAGAATCGACGAGATTATTGTTTTCAAAGCCTTGTTGCTAAATGAAGTTAAGGGAATAGTGAAATTGCAGTTCGAGCGTGTTCGCCGCAGGCTTCGGGAACAGGATATCGATGCTCGTCTAACCGATGCAGCAGCAGAACTTTTGGCAACACGAGGATACGACCCCATCTTTGGCGCAAGACCTGTGAAACGAGTAATAGAAATAGATGTAGCGCAAAAAATCGCAGCGATGATATTAACAAACCAACTTAAACAAGGCGATGTAGCGATTGTGGATGTCAAAAACGATGAAAT
>JALTEE010000193.1 GCA_027007865.1 bacterium | reverse complement strand
TATGAACAACGAGTTGCGACCCGCCATAACTCACAAATGGCAACGGAATACCTGTGGTCGGCAAAAGTCTTGTTACCACGCCGAGATTTATCAGTGCAAAAGTAAAGATTATCGCAGTCAGCCCGAATGCGAGGTATGCGCCGAATCTATCCGGTGCACGCAGCGCAACACGAGTTCCACGCCAGGCTATATATGCAAAAATTATCACAACAGCACTTGCACCGATTAAACCCAGTTCCTCGCCGATGACAGCGAAAATGAAATCTGTGTGCGCTTCGGGCAGATAGAATATTTTCTGCTTGCTCTGACCGAGACCAACACCAAAAATTCCTCCGCTGCCGAGTGCGATGAGCGATTGCGCAATTTGGTATCCTTCGTGGAGTGGGTCGCCTGTTGTAAAGAACGATTTTAGTCTTATGTATGCGTGGCTCGATTTTAGCATAAGAATACCGAGAGCAGCAATGCTCGGAATACCGATGTATGCGAAATGCCTTATCGGAATGCCCGCTACGAGCATCATAGCGATTGCCACGAGTGAAAGTCCCATTACCATCCCGAAGTTCGGCTGAATAACTATCAATCCGAGTAATACTATTATCGGAATCAGAATCGGCACGATGCCATCGCGGAAACTTTCGAGCAATTGTCGTCGTCGCGATAGTTCTTCTGCGAGATATATAACCATTGCGAATTTTGCCAATTCCGAAGGTTGCAGAGAACTCGAGCCAAAAAGTTTCACCCATCGGCTTGCGCCTTTAACGGGACCCATTCCTGCAACTTGCGGAATAAGCGGCAAAAGTAGCAGTGCGCAAATTCCGGCAATCGCCCATAATGCATATCGCTGCCAGATATGATAGTCTAACCACATTCCGAGCATCATTGCGCCGAAACCGAGCACTAATCGCATCAATTGCCGTTTTAGAAAAAACATCGGGTCGCCAAAACGGCTCTGGCTAGTAATCGAAGACGCACTATAAACCATTACTGTGCCGAACAGCACGAGTATTACCACTGCCCAGAGTATATTTTTATCATAATTGCGCATATTTTTTACCATTTATTTTGACGATAGCACCGCTGTTTAGGCGGAGTCATCGGTGTTTCCATTCTCTAATACTATTTTCTTTACTAACTGCTTGAAAAAAGTTCCTCTATGCTCAAAGTTCTTGAATGCATCGTAACTTGCACACCCCGGTGAAAGCAGCACGACATCTCCCTGAACAGCGAGCGATATTGCTCTACGAACGGATTTTTCAAAATCCTTTATCACAGTGCAAAAATTGACCGCACCATCGATGTCCATCGCCATCTTTTCACCTGTGTCGCCTGTGAACACAGCCGCCTTGACTTTCTTTGCAAATAAGTTTTTCAATTCGGAGAAATTCGCTCCTTTATCATATCCGCCAGCAATGAGAACAATAGGCATGTCGAATGACATCAACGCATACTTTAGCGAATCGGGATTTGTTGCTTTAGAATCGTTCACATAAGTTATTCCATCGTGTTCGAGAAAGCGTTCGAGTCGATGCTCGATCCCATCGAATTTTCGCAGCGTTTTTGCGATAGATTCTGGAGAAATTTCAAATGGGATTGTCGCCGCAACAGCCGATAGCGCATTGTTTAGATTGTGCGGACCCGGAATTGCTAATTCCGCAGCGGGCAATATTTCTTCCCCATTTCGATAAATGTTTTCATCCAGGACATAAGCACCGACCTGAACGATTTGTGTAGATGAAAAGAGCAACGGTTTGGAAACAATTTGCATAGTTAGCGAAAAAACCTCTCTCTGGTCTGCCCACAAAACCGCGTAATCACTGTTGTTTTGATTGTCGAATATGTGAAATTTTGCGCGATAGTAATTTTTTGCGGTGTCATATCTATCGAGATGGTCGGGCGATAAATTCAACAGGACTGCGATATATGGATGGAACGAGTCCATCGCTTCCAGTTGAAAACTTGATAGTTCGAGCACAGTAATCGACGCTGGCGATGTTTTCGTAACTATCGCGGAATACGGATTTCCGATATTTCCTGCAAGAAATGTTATGAAACCTGCATCTTCGAATAGTTTTGCAGTGAGCGTCGCCGTTGTGCTTTTGCCGTTGGAACCTGTGATAGCGATAACTTTCCCTTGTTCGTGTCGAAATGCGAATTCGATTTCTGAAATTATGGGTATCTTTTCTCTTCTTGCTTTTTTCAATATTTCGATGGACAGCGGCACACCGGGACTGATAACAATCATTTCAGAGTCGAGGATTTTTTCTGTGTGCCCGCCGATTTCTACCAAAACTCCCCGCTGAGACAATCTTTCCGCTCTGCTGCGGATGCCCGAATTATCACCTGCATCCGATACGAGCACAGAAAAACCATCGCTAACAGCGAGCATCGCCGCGGCTTCTCCGCTGCGACCGAGCCCTATGATAGATATGCGACGCATTGTTAAATTATTTTTCCTGTTTCTTTAATAAAATCTTTTGCCTATATGATTATCTCATTCGCTTTATTTTTATCTAACTCGACTTATACAGATAATCGCCGATTCGACGAAATTCGAATGCTTTTGCCAACCATTTGATTTACCTCATCTTGAATGATACCAAGCCAAGCAAGGCGAATATTATTCCAAGAATCCAGAATCTGACGACAATTTTCGACTCGTGCCATCCTGATAGTTCGAAATGATGATGTAGCGGTGCCATTTTAAAAATCCTCCTGCCGTTTGTTGCTTTGAAATAGATTACCTGAGCTATAACCGAGAGCGTATCTATCACGAATACTCCGCCGGCTATAAGCAGCAACAGTTCCTTTTTCAACATAATCGAAATTGCACCGATGGATGCCCCGAGAGCGAGAGCGCCTGTATCGCCCATAAAAATTTCTGCGGGATGAGAATTATACCACAGAAACCCCAGTGTTGCGCCCGCCATCGAGGCGCAAAATATCGAAAGTTCCTCACTGCCGGGTAGATAGAAAATATTCAAATATGTCGTAAAATCGCTTCGTCCCGATACATAGGCTACTGCTGTAAATGTCGCAGCGAGAATTGCCACTAATCCTGCTGCGAGACCATCCAAGCCATCGGAAAGGTTCACCGCATTGGACGAACCGACTACGACAAGCGCGGAAAAAAGAATGTAAAAAATTCCCATTTCGAGATATACATTTTTAATGAACGGTAGTTCTGTGGCGCTTTTGAACCTTACATCAGGCGGCATCATAAATATCAACACAGCAATAACAAGTCCCACAAAAAACTGTCCATAGAGTTTATATTTCGCCAGCAATCCCTTCGGTTTTCTGCGTATATCTTTTAGGTAATCATCCCAAAAACCCATAAGTCCCGTGAGTACCAGCGTAACGAGAGCCATAATTATGTATGTGCTCCCGACTTTCGCCCACAGCAGCGTGCCAATGAGAACTCCTGCGATTATTGCAATGCCGCCCATAGTCGGTGTTCCACGCTTTTCGAGGTGCCGTTCCGGAACATCCTCCCTGATTTTGCTTTCATAGTGATGCTTTTTCAAATATCGTATCAAAGGAGCGCAGACAATCCACGAAACCACAAAGCCCGTAGCTGCACCCATAACCATCCTGAATGTCGTATAGCGGAACAGATTAAACAGGATAAAATGCTTCCAGTATGGTCGTAACAGATAATAGAACATCAATTTTTCCTTTCAATTTTCGAGAATGGCGGAACGAAATTGCATTTTCGAGGTTGCGAACTCAATATTTGCGCCTTTGCAGGCTTGAACAGCAGCGGCAGTCTCGGCTTCCAGAAAAAGCGTCCCGCCACAAAACGCTCATCTATTGTTTTTTTCACACCTTTCATAACTATGTTTATAGCGAGTCCCTGCCCAAATGCTGACAACGCGAGTGCTGCGATGAAAATCCCTACTATTGCGAAATCTTTTAATTTCATTGTGCTATCTCTTCACAAAATTGCGATATAATCGTATTCACAAAACGCACCATCTTTAATGAATTCGAGCCTTTAATAAGCACGAGGTCGCCGGGCTTGATAAGTTTCAGCATTTCCTGCGACGCTGATTGAAAATCACTTCTATACCAGCGGATTTCTCCTGCAAAACCGAGTTCCTTCGCCTGCTCGAATGCGTATTGCATCGCTTCTCCAAAGAGAATTGCGCAATCGGGATTATATTCCATTAGAAGTTCTGCTATTTCTCTATGGTATTTTTCCTCTAATTTTCCGAGTTCGAGCATATCTCCCAGAACCGCTATTTTTCGCTCCGCATCGATTAGTTCCATTGTCCTAAATGCTTCTGCGAGCGCTATCGGACTCGAATTGTAGCTATCGTCGAGTATCGACATTTCTCCGCATTCGATAAGTTGCATTCTATGTGGCTGCGGTCTGAACGATTTCAGTGCCTCTGCCGCTATCGTTTTCGGAATTCCGAACTTTTCTCCAACTGCGAGTGCCGCTAACGCTGCATATATCGGTGCATTGCCCAAGAGTTTCATTTTAAATCTCGCATCGCCAACGACAAAAGTCGGCGCACCATTGATGAACGAAACTTTTTCACAGTGAAAATCCGCATTCCTGTCTGTGCCGTATGTCGTCACCTTGTTTTTAAATTCATTTGCCAACTGCGCGAGTTCTGGTGAATCGATATTGATAAACAGCGGCGCATCTGCGGGTAGTTCATACGCCAACTTCGATTTCTCCCGCAATATGCCTTCGATACTTTCCAATCCCTCTATGTGCACAGGCGCAATCGATGTAATAACTCCGACATCGGGCTGCGCTATTTCCAAAAGTTGTTTCATCTCACCGACCCGATTTATTCCGAGTTCCACAACGGCTATCTCTGTATCAGTCTCCATTTCGAGCAGTGTCAGCGGCAAGCCGATTAGATTGTTATAATTGAATTTTGCGCTGTGGACATTGAACTTTGTCCGCAAAACCGCCGCAATCATTTCTCGCGCTGTTGTTTTTCCTATCGAGCCTGTAATTGCAACTACTCTTGGGTTAATGGCCTCCCGATATGCTTTCGCCAACTCGCCCAGTGCTTCAAGTGTATTATCCACAACGATTTGCGGCAGCGGAATGTCCAGTTGCCTTCGAACGATTACAGCGATTGCGCCTTTTGTGTATGCGTCCATAACGAAATCGTGTCCATCCCGTTCGCCTTCGAGTGCAAAGAAAATATCTCCTGGCGCAATTTTTCTCGTGTCGGTGCAAACACCGCGCACATATACTCGTTCCGCTTCCGCGGGTTCGAGATGTCCACCCAAAAGCTTCGCTATATTTCCGAGTTGCTCCGGTTTCATAATTATCTCCTAATCCTTTCCGAAATCGCTTCCGAGACTACTTCTGCATCGTCGAAATGAATCGTTCTATCTGCGAGAATTTGATAGTCCTCGTGTCCTTTTCCAGCGATTAGTATTATATCGCCAGACTGCGCTATTTCCACAGCGGTGAAAATCGCCTCTCGCCTATCTGGAATCGTGCGGTAATTCACCCTTTCGGGAATTCCTGTTTTTATCATATCGATAATTTTCATCGGGTCTTCGCTGCGCGGATTGTCCGATGTTATTATTATTAAATCTGCGAACTGTGCAGCGATTTTTCCCATAATCGCTCTTTTGCTATGGTCTCTGTCTCCACCTGCACCAAAAACGACTATTACTCTGCCTTTCGATAATTCTCTTGCTGTTGTAATCAGGTTTTTCAGCGCATCTGGTGTATGTGCATAATCCACAATCACCGTAAACAGCTGACCATTTTCGATACGCTGAAATCTGCCTTTTATGTGTTCGATTTTCTCAACTGCGGATATCGCTATTTCGGGATTATATCCTCTCGCCATTGTGGCACCGAGCGCCGCTAAAATATTGTAAACATTGAATTTCCCCGGTAATTTCGTATGGACATCGAAATTTCCAAATGGACTTCGCATTTTGAAAACGCTGCCCGTGATGTTCATTTTCACTATCTCTGCGACAATATCGGCACTGCTATTTTCTATTGCATAGGTTAAAAGTTCTCCACGATTTTTATCGATAACCTGTTTAGAATAATTGTCGTCGATATTAACCACCGCTGTGGACGATAATGGCAATTCCTCGAACAGAGCGCATTTTGCCGACAAATAATTTTCCATATTGCCGTGATAATCGAGGTGGTCTTGTGTTAAATTTGTGTAAATTGCCGCGTCGAAATCGAGTCCATAGATACGCTTCTGATGAATTCCGTGCGATGAGGCTTCCATTGCCACTGCTGTAATTCCTTTTTTTTCCATTTTGTCGAGAAGTCGCCACAGCGATTCTGCATCGGGCGTAGTTATCGACAACTTTTCCAAGACACCATTCTCGAATGCGTATCCTAATGTTCCTATTATCCCCGCTTTTTCTCCCGCTTCGGTGAAAATGTGCCACAAAATATGTGATACTGTGGTTTTCCCATTCGTTCCCGTTACGGCGAATAATTTTTTGGGCGACTTGCAAAAAAACTTTTTTAGCAATATCACTAATGCTTCTCTCGTATCGGGCACGATTGCGACGGGAACATTTATGTTCTCTACGATTTCGCCGTGTTGAATCACCAGAGCGCTTGCGCCTTTGTTCTGCGCATCGCCGATGTATCGATGTCCGTCCGCAGAAATACCTTTTATTGCAACAAAAACACTGCCCGAATGCACTCTACGCGAATCGGAGGTAACATCGGATATTTCAATATCGGGGAAATCGCTCGATATCTCCGCATCGAATCGTTCACTCAACTCCGCAAATAGCTCTCGAAGGTGAATGTTCCTTTCACTGCTATCGCTTGATATTTTTAAATCGTTATTTTCCATTCCTAATGCTTTTACTGTGGTTGCACCGTGTTCACACTATCCATTGAAAAAGTATTGTTGCTAACGCTCTTCGTGAATTGTGTAAATTTTTCGCTATCTTTCGAACCACATATCAGAACGCAGATGCCATTTGTATCCACCGCTGTTTTCGGCGGAGGATATTGTTCTGTGACTATTCCAAATCCTTCGATTCTGAATTTTATGTCTGCTTTTGCAAGTTTATCGATAGCGTTTCGTAACGGTAATCCGCGCACATCGGGAACAATCGATGTTTTATCCGATTTCACAGGCATTTGCTGCAGATGAAGAACTACGATACTGCCTATCTTCAATGCTCTTCCCGGTGACGGACTTTGTTCTACAACAATGTTGCCGATTCCATAAAATTTTGCTGAAAGTCCTCTATGCTTCAGTAATTCTTTTGCTTGTTCTGGAGTCGTCCTTACGAGAAATGGCACAGAGACAATTTTGTTTTTCCCGTCTTGATTGAGAGAAAGGTATCGAGATGTTTTTAATGTAAAGATACCCGAACTTACCGCTTTTTCGAGAACGTCACGAAAAACAGGAGCAGCAACAACACCGCCATAGTATCCGTTTTTATGAGGATTATCGACCATTATCAAGCCGACTACTTCTGGATTATCCGATGGTGCATACCCAATAAAAGACGAATAATATTCTTGTTCGTGATAGCCTTTCGCTTTTTCTTTTTGTTTGTGCGTGGTTCCTGTTTTTCCCGCTATATCGATGAACTTGGAATTTGCTCGCCTTGCTGTGCCTCTGATGACGACATTTCTAAACATCTCCGTCATCGTATCTGCAATTTCCTTCGATATCACCTGTCGAACTACCATAGGTTTTCTCTGCCAATTGACAGTTTCATCGTAGCCAACGCACTTTTTCACAGCTAATGGCTTCATCAATCTTCCTTTATTTGCGACAGCACCGTATGCACAAATCAGTTGCAGTGGTGTCGCAGCAATTTCGTAGCCCATCGGTATCGTCGCCATAGATGTGCCCCACCATTCTTTAACATTGCGTAGAATACCACCGTTCTCGCCGGGCAAGTCGATGCCTGTTATTGTTCCGAAGCCGAACCGCCGTATATATTCGTATAGTTTTTTCTTGTCCAAAAACTGTGCTATTTTGGTTATTCCCACATTGGACGAATGGACGATAACATCTGGCACCGGAATTTTCCCGAGTGAATGAACATCTTTCACAATTCTACCGCATATTTTCGCTCTGCCGTGGTCTGTATCTATTGTGTCGAAAGTCGATATCACCTGTTCGCTGAGCGCTGCCGACATTGTAACGAGTTTGAATATAGAACCGGGTTCATAAGGGTCTGTGATAACCCTATTTCTGCGCAAGTTGAGCGGAAATTCGGAATATTCGTTCGGGTCATAGTTCGGAACGGATGCCATAGCAAGGATTTCACCCGTTTTAGGATTCATAAAGACACCATAAGCGCCATCTGCACTATGCTCCGAAACAGCATTTTCCAATTCAGACTGAAGGATTTGCTGCAACCTTATATCTATCGTGAGATATAAATCATTTCCGGGAATGGGTTCCCCCGTGGAATAGCAAAGTAGCGGATATGTTCTGCCGAATGCATCTGTGAATACGATTTTTTGCGCAGAAACACCGGAGAGTTCCTTATTATAGAAATACTCGATTCCATCGAGTCCTTCG
>JALTEE010000192.1:1556-8546 GCA_027007865.1 bacterium | reverse complement strand
TTCCCCAACCAAGCAGGGCGCTGGCTTTCTGTCTCGCTGCGGCGCGACAAATTGTAGCCGGCGCCCCGAGTTTTTACCCCCATTTTGACGAATTTTTTTAAATGGAAAATAATTTTCCCCTTGACATTCTAAAAAATGATTTTAAATTTAGTTAAAAATAGCAGGGGGCAATGATGTGGAAAATTTCAAACGCTTCTATTCTATTCTATTCTATTCTATTCTATTTGTCTCGTCGGTGATTTTTGTTGAACCCGCGTGGGGGCAGTCTCATAGCGTGCTTGTCGATGATGCGCCGATGTGCGGCTGGCACGACCGCTACACCTACCAGGTACTGTGGGATACGCTGACCTCTGCGGGCTGCACAGTCGATTTCACCACCGATGTCGGCAGATACCCGAGCCTTTCATCTTACGATTTTGTCGTGCTGATGCACCACGGAGATTGTGCCAGTGCAGGATTTTCCTATGACCAGCGGACGCAGTTGATAGATTTCGTCTGCTCGGGCGGGCAGGTTCTCATTATGCCGATGGGTGACCTCGAGCCTTTGAACGAGTTTCTCTCCGACTCCCGCTGGAATACTGGGATTCAATTAACCTATGGAGGCGCTTTTACACATACCACCTGCATCGCAGATTTTCCGCCGCTGACTGATGGAATCTCATATCTCGAGTGGGAGGTTGATGCGGAGCTTCTAGTTAATTCACCGGCGTATCCTTTCGTCTGGGACGATGCGTGCGAAAGAGTTCTCGCTGCGGTGTCGTATCCGCAGGGGCTGGGCGATTTCGAATGTAATGTTTGCGAGACAGGCGGGAGGATTATCGTCATCGGCGAGAACCATACCTACGAATATGAGGTTGTCGGCTATGTTGAGCCTATGAATTACCGCTTCATAGTCAACATTTTGACCTCCCTCGCAGGTGTAGGTGATACTCTTGACCCTTGCGAGCCGCCTGACATTCCTCGCCTCGACTCAATTCCCTGCATAGAACCGGGCGATGTGGCTAACTTGTATGGCGGAAATATCCCGTCGGATGCTAACCTCTATTTTGACGGCTCACCGCTGTCATTTACCTGGCTCGATTCAACTCACATAACATTTGTCGTTCCAGACTCGGCTGTTCAGGGTTACCATACCGTGACGGTTGAGGTCGAAGGCATTCCGTTCAACATTCAAATTCAGGTCTATTGCGAGTGGCTCGACATACTCGATATTGAACCCTACTGCGCCGACATCGGCGATACCATCTGGTTTTCCGGCGAGAATTTTTCGGTATCCGCAACGATGACATTTGGCGGTGCACCGCTGAGCGATTACGCCATCACATCAGACACATCGGGCTGGTTCATCGTGCCTGACACGGCGGGACTTATAGGATACCTCTCAATCGGTCAGTCCTATCGGTATCAGGTCTGCATCCAGAACGAGCCGACGCAGTTCGACTGCGAGTGGATGTTAGTTCCCTGTTCCTGCCCGCCTGACAGCGAGATTGCCGCCAGAATTGTAAACCTCCGTTTCTGGGAGCGCACTGACGGGACGGACACAGTCTATATCGTCTATGATTTAATTGCGGACACAGCGCAGAACATCGTTCTATGGTGTTCTTCCGATGGCGGTTTCACCTGGGATGTCCCGTGCACCACGCTTTACGGTGCAATTGGTGCTGGTGTTGCACCGGGGGAATCGCTCGTCATAGTTTGGTCAGCGGGGGAGGATGTGCCGGATACCGAAAGCAGCGACTGGGTTTTCCGCATCGATATTACAGACACGACAGTTTGGGACAGCACAATGATTGGGAATCTTTTCGCCACCGCTGTCGGCGAAACGAGCTGGGATTATGGTTATTCAGTTGTTCAGACGGGCGATGGTGGATATGCTGTGACAGGATGGACCAACAGTTCCGGCGCAGGCGAGTGGGACTTATTTCTTGTGAAATTCAATCCATTGGGTGCGGTCGAATGGGCAAGAGCTGTCGGCGGAACGGACAATGATGGGGGTTCTTCAGTTGTTCAGACGAGCGATGGCGGATATGCTGTGGCAGGATGGACTCACAGTTTCGGTGTAGGCGGTAGTGATTTCTTCCTTGTGAAGTTCAGTTCATTGGGTGCGTTCGAATGGGCAAGAACCGTCGGCGGAACGAACTATGAAGATAGCTGCTCTGTTGTTCAGACGAGCGATGGCGGATATGCTGTGGCAGGATATACAAACAGTTTCGGTGCAGGCGGTGATGATTTATTCCTTGTGAAGTTCAGTTCGGCGGGTGCGTTTGAATGGGCAAGAGCTGTTGGCGGAACGGGCAATGATGAGGGTTCTTCAGTTGTTCAAACGAGCGATGGCGGTTTCGCGCTCGCAGGAGTGACAGCCGGTTTCGGTGCAGGCGGTGATGATTTATTCCTTGTGAAGTTCAGTTCGGCGGGTGCGTTTGAATGGGCAAGAGCTGTTGGCGGAACGGGCGATGATGAGGGTTCTTCTGTTATTCAGACGAGCGATGGCGGATACGCTGTGGCAGGGGAAACATACAGTTTCGGCGCAGGCAATACTGATTTTTTCCTTGTGAAGTTCAGTTTATCGGGTGCGTTTGAATGGGCAAGAGCTGTTGGCGGAACGGACTATGATTATGGCGAGTCTGTTGTTCAGACGAACGATGGCGGATATGCTGTGGCAGGACTGACCAGCAGTTTTGGCGTAGGCATATATGATTTATTCCTTGTGAAGTTCGATGATATGGGGAACAGCTGCATCGGAGATTCGGTGAGTCCCACGATAACAACACCCAGCCCGACAGTAACCAGCCCATCGCCGGATGTTGCGAGCCCCAGCCCTACGGTTACGGTAGTTAGCCCAACAGTAACGGATGTCACACCAGCAGAAACTCTTATATGCAGTTTTGAAATCTTTTGTCCCTACGGCGCGGTATATGCCAGCGGGGAGAGTGACCCGGGACCGGTGGATACCTGGTGCCCCAGAATTACCGCCACCTGCCCACCTGGCGGCAGGGTCGGCGACCCGGCTACAATCACCTGGACAGTCGAGGATTCCTTCATTCCGCCGCTAACATTAGGGCCTGCATATCCAATTGAGCTGTGGTTCTCCCTCAATGGCGGCGCAACCTGGGACTTCATCGGCGCAAGCGACAACGACGGCTCTTTTAACTGGGCATATCCGCCGGAGTTGACGAGCAGCGGAATGATAATGGTTTGCGCAGCGGATAGTTTTGGGCACCAGTGCTGCGACACCTGCGGAACTTTCAGTATAACGGGGGATATAATAAATCCTTGGGGCTATGCGTATGCGGACACCTGCTCGCCGGACAGCGTATTTTTCATCCTCCACGACGACCACGGCATCGACTGGTCGAGCGTGTGCATTCAAGACCCGCTGGGTGTGCTGTGCTATCCCGATTCGATGACACTTGTCGGCGATACGATGCTTATTTTCCATCCGCGATTGCCCGATTCGATAATGGATGCGACAAGATACTTTTATGTTCGCCTTTGGAGTGCACAGGATTCATCCGGGAACGATGTCCCCGAGATGCTTGTAGATGACAGTTTGACTGTTCAGTTCAGGCATCCGTGCTGCTACCCTGCCGTAGTTTGGCGAGAATGCCCGCCGGATGAATGGAATGGGTGGAGCAGTTGCCCTGACCAGAGCGTGACCTTTGGCATAATGGACACCACCGGGCAGGGAATCGACACGACGCGAATTTTTGTGCGACAGTCGATTGATGGAATCGAGAGCAATATTTCCGCGGATTCGCTCTTATTCGGTCATTCTGGCGATACGCTCTGGGTAATTGTTCCCAGCAACTATTCCGACCTCGATTCTGTCTGGATAATGCTTGATTCGCTGTTCACCGTGCCGGGATGTGAGACAGACTTTTAGATGATAAAATTTCCCCAACCAAGCAGGGCGCTGGCTTTCTGTCTCGCTGCGGCGCGACAAATTGTAGCCGGCGCCCCGAATATTTTATAGAGGGAAAGAATAGACCATCTTACTTTTTATTTTCGCGCGAAAATTATCAATAAAAAAAAGGCTGCGAAGAACGCTCCCCAGCCGACTGCATCGCCGATGCTATCGTATGTCGTGCGCTCGTTTGTGGCAAAGATTTCTCCTTCGAGTATCGTCTGCTGAAACAGTTCTGTTCGTTTGACGATGCGTCCGTGCGGGTCGATGAACATCGATATTCCAGTGTTAGCGCACCTCGCAATCCAGCATCGGTTTTCGATGGCGCGCATCACATTGAACATAGCGTGTTGGTATGGTCCCTGTGTCCTCCCGAACCAGCCGTCGTTCGTGATGTTCACGAGGAACTGCGCTCCTTCGTTGCGGAATTTCCTGCCCAGCCAGCCGAATATCGCTTCGTAGCACACGAATACTGAAAATTTTGTGGAATCGAACTGGAAAACCGTGAATTCTTTTCCACGCGAGAAATGGCTTCCGCCGTAGTTCAATTTTCGCAGCGCGGGGAATTTATCCTGAAATGGCACTTGCTCGCTGAACGGAACGAGTTGAATTTTTGCATATTCCTGTTTGTATGTGCCGTCGGGCATTATCAGCAGAGCGGTGTTGTAGTGGTTTTTTCGGTTTTCATCGTCGAAATCGAGGCTTCCCGTGAGTGTCGGCGTGCCGATATCCATCACCGCATCACGAATCGGGAAAAACATCGCGCGGTTAATTTTGTGATAGCACGCTGTCGCAGTTTCGGGCATAATACACAGAGTGACATTGTTTGCGCCGACACTGTGGAGCATATCCGAATACAATTTTGCATTGTGATGCAGAAATTTACGCGTCCATTTTTTATACGGGTCGATATTTCCCTGCAACAGCGCAATTTTTAGCGGAACGCCTTCGATTTCCCTGTCGATTTTATATATTCCATAAGAAATCGCTCCGCCGAAAAGGATTAGGAAAATTCCAACCGCAATCCAGAACGATTTCGACAGCGGTTTTTTTATAATGAAATAGACGCATCCGTTGATAGCGGCAACCCAGAGCGAAACGCCGAAACTGCCTAAAATATCGGCAAATTGAATGAACAGCGGATACGATGTCTGTGAATATGCGATGTTGAGCCACGGGAAACCGAAGCGCCCGTATGAGCGAAAATATTCCACAGCAACGAGCAGAATCGGCGATAAAATTATTGCCAACGCTCGATGTTTCCGCGCTATTCGATGGTGCATCCAAATGTAAAGCGCAGCGTATAACGGCAGAAACAGGACGAGTAATATCATTCCGGGCAATGTGGGAATGTAAATCCACCATAATGTTCCCAATGCTGCGACGAACCCCCAGATATATCCGAGTCTGAATGCCGTGCCGCCGCTCTGCACATTCTCGAGAACGAACCACATCGGCACGAGATAGAAAAATGCTAAAAAACCCGTCGGTAGAGGCGGGAAACTCGCTGCCCACATCGCTCCAGAAATTATAACGAGCCAAAATGTTCCTATGTGCGATTTAGCATCGTTCATTACAAAAATATATTGTCGATATTGTTATTTCCCACACATTTTTAATTATCTGTTCGTTTTTTGAAAATTCTTGTAATCCAACTAAATCCAGAAAAACGGGATTGATATGTAACACGATACAGCATCAGCAATCCTGCGACTGTCATAACCACATTTCCACTCCACATTCCCAATACGGGCGAAACGATAGCACGGTCGGCGAGTTCTTCTCCGCCGATTAGAAATGCCCAATATATCAGGAAAAATCCGAACGATATTCCAGCCGCAACACCGATACCGCCTCGTCTCGCCCACGCCCCGACAGGTGCGCCAATAAGCAGAAATACGAGACACGCAAGCGGCAGCGAAAACTTCTTCTGATGCTCGACTTCGAGTTTGCGCTTTCTGCGAGTATTTTCCGAAATTTTCAATCCATATTTGCGTAATTTTGAATATATCTTTCTTTGACGCAGCAAGGCTCGTCGTTCCGGCGTGGAATATAGTCTTCCCTTGTGCGTTTTCAGAACAAAGAGCGATTCTATTGCAGATGAGACGGTCGAGCGTATTTTGCTCCGCAGACTATCTGTTTTCACATCGAGTTGATGAATTCTATCGACGAGCATAGATATCGATAATTCTCTGTCTCCGCGCCTTTTAAGTTTTTCCTCGCCGAGTTTTGTCCCGAGGTTTCCGATGCTTATGGTTTGCTTTGAAAATTGCATTCGTGTATATCTTGTCGGGTCGTCGGCATCGATATCGTGTATTTCACCGTTCAATAGCGTGAATGTAACGGCATCGTCTTGCGGGTCATATTTCACTTCGCCTTCGGGAGCGATTATGATTCGAGGGCGCTGATTCGGCTGTTTTTCATACATTGTTACGCCATAAATTTTCCCTGTGCGGTCGTTCACCCGTTTGATATACAGCACAACATTTGGGAAATCGTCGATAAAGACCCGGGGGCGCAGTGCCGTGAGCGGTTTCTTGCGCCGAATTTGCACCATTAATGTTTTCGAGCGCAAATTTGTTTCAGGAACTACGATATCTCCGAACAATATCATAACCACAGACAGCAGCGCCATAATGAAGGCCGCAGGAATCATCATTCGCCAGAACGGGATGCCGAGCGCTCTTGCTGCAACTATTTCCCTGTCGCCCGAAAGTTTGCCGAATGCCATCAGCGACGAAACAAGCGCAGCCATCGGCACGGCGAGAGAAATCATCCAGGCGAGATTGTATATGAAAAGTTTTCCAACAATCAGCGTCGGCACACCTTTGGCAATGATAAGATTCAATATATCGAGAATAAAATCGAGAACGAGAACGAATAATATCACTGCCAGCCCGCCGAAGAACGGCGGAATAAGTCCTCGTATTATGTATCTATCGAGAGTCTTCATAATTTAATCAAATGAAAATGCAAAATAACAAGTCGAATATCTAATAGGTCGAACATCTCATTCGGCAAAATCGAAAAATCTACATTAAATTGCAAAAATCAGCAATCTTATTATAAAAATAAAAAAATAAAAA
>JALTEE010000192.1:0-1546 GCA_027007865.1 bacterium | reverse complement strand
ATGTTAAAATTGCATTTTTTCATTGCGATGTCTATTTTGACTAATCGACATCGAAGCCAAAGTAGTCTCGATTGAAAAGGAAACAGTCATCGCAGGTATTCGCAATTGTCAATAGATATTATTCTCCGCTAATTTTTCAGCAAATTTCAGTGCTTCATTTCGGCTTGATATTTTCCCCGAATATTGTGCTATTTTCACTTCAGCGAGAATTTTGCCCACTCTTATTTTGTCCACGCCTAATTTTAATATATCATCTCCCGAAATCGGGACAGGAGAGCCGATAGCAGGATATTTTCGCTCGATATGCGATGCGATGTCGGATAGTTCTTCGATGTATGAGGCGCTATCAAGCGCAGTTTTCAACATTGAACTATCGAGAATTTTTACGATGTTTTTTGGAGTGAGCGAATAAAGTTTCGGCAAAGTTGACAGTATTTTTGCCAATTCGATAAAATCGTATCTAATATTTTTCGGAAATTCGAGAGTAGCGAGCAATTTTTGCACAGATTCAGCAAAATTTTCCGCCTTCTCAAAGAAAAAAAGCGCAAAAATTCCTACATCGGCGAGATTTTCTTCTTTTGCTTTTTTGATGGCATCGAAATTTTTCGCGGGATTTTTAAATATTTTACCAAAGATGTTTTCCCATACGCCGTATTGAATCAGCAATTTTTTAAATCTATGTGGAGCGGACATCGCTTTCAAAATTTCGCGCCAGAGCCACTGCGGAGACAATTTTTGGGTCAGATACGCGAGTTTTTTTATCGCATCTGCTGTGTTTTTATCGATTGTGAAATTTAGTTGAGCGGCAAATCTAATTGCGCGCATTATGCGGAGATTATCTTCGCGAAATCTTGTTTCTGCATCGCCGATTGTGCGAATTTTATTATTATGTATATCTTCGATTCCGCCAAATATGTCGATTACGGAATGGTCTGCTTTTATGGCGATTGCGTTTATTGTGAAATCGCGTCTGCGAAGGTCTTCTGATAAATCGTCGGTGAACTCGACTTCCGCTTGCCTGCCGAATGTCGCAACATCTTTTCTCATCCTGACAATTTCAATATACCAGCCATCTCCCGCTACTTTGAACGCACTGTATCGAAGCGGAAATATCGGTTGCGCTTTGGGGAATATTCTTTTCAAAATTTCTGCTGGCGCATTGGTCGCGATATCCACTTCTTCCGGCATTTTTCCAAGAAGAGCATCTCGCACCGCACCACCGATAAGATATGCGTAATATCCAGATTGCTCCAACTTTTCAGCAATATCGAGCCCTTTGCTGAAAGATAGTCCAGCGCTTTTGAAAATTGCACAGAGGAATTTTAATTTCCCATCGACTATTTCTATTGGTTCACAGGGCATTTTATATAGATCTAATTCGATAATATCGATTTTAATAAAGTAGATGTTCGAGAAAGTCAATTCATAATTTTAGGTTCTTCGGTGTTTATTTTCTTGCTAAATTCTACTCTCAAATTTACCATCTCTACAATTTTTCCGCAAGAGATACTTTACTTATGATTATATTTTTGTCATTTCAATATAT
>JALTEE010000191.1 GCA_027007865.1 bacterium | reverse complement strand
AGCAAATTTTCGAGTTTATAGCCGAACATCTTTTCCGATGCTGGATTTATTTGCATTATATTGTCTTTCTCATCTGAAACTACGATTGCAACAGGAGATAGGTCGAAAACCTGCGAAAGCATCGTTCTCGATTTCGAGAGGTAATCTTCGATTTCGCTTTCTTCGATGAATGCGATTGCATAATCGATAAAGAGTTCCACAGGGCGCAGAGATTTTCTTGTAGGCTTTTTGCCATCCACAGGTTCATCGACAGAAACCATACCAACTACTTTGCCGCCGAGCCCACGCAGAGGAATAAATAGCAAATCCTGCGGATGCCAATTATCGGAATCTATCTCTTTTTTTTCGTATATGAGTCCTGTTGCCCGCAAATCGTTAAAGAATTTGCTATCAGCATCGTGGGGAATATAATAGCATCGTCCAATTTTGAATTGCTGATTTTCCGGGTCAGATAGTATCGTTTCGATTTCATCTATCCTCATCCTATTTTCTTCGAGAAATTTTCTTCCCTCCCCGTCTATACCCCAATATGCCGCAGAATTAATGGTTTTCGTATCCCTGTCGAAAACATATAAATGGATATGCTTCCATCCACACGCTGCGATGCCTTCCGCAATCAAATCCATCTTCTCCTGAAAAGTTCGCGCTCTCCGAAAACGAGATATAATATCGAGTATTGCTACTATCGGCTCTCGACTCATCCTTCCTCCTAATTATCAGTGCGAATTTCGATTTTTTCCGTTCGCTCGTTTTATATTAACAATAATAGGCAAAGCATTTTGCTTTGCGATTCATAACCCGAAGCAGAATGCTTCGGCTATCAATTTATACAATTTTTTTATAGGCAAAGTATCTCGCTCTGGTGTTTTTTGTTTTTTTATATTTTTTTCTTCTTTTTATTATCGAATTTTACGGCTTTTTAATCGTAAAGACGCAAGATTTTGCGTCTCTACCTGACTATTCCGAACATTTTTTCAATTTTTCCGGTGCGATGATTTTATTTATTACATTTCTGGCATCTTGCGCATCTTTTTCATTCTCGGGCTTGCGAATATCAGGATGATGAAGAGAATTTTTGTTAATGCTTTTTTATTCATTTCGCATATTAAAAGTTTGGTTGATACGATACTCCGAAATCGAATCCGTATCCGGCAGGAGAATCCTTTCCTGCGATGTCCATTTTGAAACCGCCGTCGAACCTGACACCAACGGGCAATCGATAGAACATTTTCAGCCCGATAAGAGACGATGCCCTGTATGATTTCTTGATTTCCCTTTTCTCGTTGTTACCGAGATAATTCCCTTCATACTGGTCGTTGAATGTGATGAAGCCGTCTCCACCGAACAATATTCCAAAACCTTCGACGGGCATTCCGCCAAAATACATTCCGAGTCTACCTTCTTCGCCCGGGTCGTATTTGTTCGCTACCATAGGAATTCCGTCCACAGATACCACCGTATCGTCGATTTCTTTTGCGAGTCTAAGTTTATAAGCGATGTTGATATCGCATAGAAATCCCATCTTGTCGGGCTTGTATGAGAATTGCCATCCAAAATCGAGGTCTGTCTGTCTCGAACCTACCGGGAGTTTATCCTCGGTATAATCATCGCTTCCCGTCGGTAGTTTTGTAGCGAATCTGAAACCGAACCAGGGCTTTTGAGTTACTGCGATTTTTGTCCAGAGCATCAAATCGCCGAGTCCCGAGCCGGATGCCTTTTCAAAATCGCTGCCTTCGAGTTTGCTATCTTCATTGAGAAATGGTATCGCCATTCCAAATTCGGCAACATTTCCCGCTCCGAATGCAAATGCAGGAACTATCCAGTTTTGAGAATAGTTCATATCACAATCTTGCCGATGACCGTCTACATCGAAGGATTCGCTGGCGCTGTAATACCAATAATACAACGATATTTTCGGATGCAGATGTTTTGCGGGAACCGCATTTTCCTGCGAGTGCAAAAAGTTGAATTTATCATAAGGGAACGGATAACTTGTGGACGCGCCAAATAAGATAGATAATAAAAACATCGAAAACAGGAAAATGTAAATAATGCACTTCATTTCTACACCTCCGTTTTAATGGGTGTTCTCGTTGTTTTCAGGAACGAAAAATCCGCCGGGTAGTTCGTTTTCGTCTTTGCCGAGCATCATAGCAATAATCATTTTCAATTCATCTTCGGATAATTTTTCATCAGGTATGAGCGCAGCACGCATCAGAACTATCTCGACTTGCTCGTCGTTTATTATTCCCAATTGATTAAGTTTTACAAATATTGATGCTGCTTTGTCGGATAAATTTTCCAGTTCACCCTCTGAAAAAATACGGACAGAGCGCTTTTTTGCTGGAAATGCCATTTTTTCTATAACGAGAGAATATGCGTATTCGAGTTGTCCCTGTGAGAAGCCTTGCTTTTCGAGTTTGCGGAATACACCGTCCGCTGGCTCGAGGCTTTTATCGTGTGAAAGATGCTCTGCAAAAAACAGAACAAGGTCGATTATTGATGTATCTGTAATTGGAGAAAAATCCATATTAAAACCTCCTAATTAATTATTGCATATAATAGAATGTAAG
>JALTEE010000190.1 GCA_027007865.1 bacterium | reverse complement strand
ATTTTTATAGTCAGATTTCATAAATTGTCGAGTTAACTCACTCATTAAATATTTTTGCCACAGGATACAATGAGTGTAAAGGAGACAATTTGTGGCAATGAATTTCCTTGCCAAGTAAATCCTTTCTGCTATTTTGGATGAAGTTTACAATAAAATTTCGACGGGGAGCGATTCACAAATGGATAAAAAGACAATTATCGGGATAGTTATAATAGTGATAATCATACTTCTCACGCCGATATATCAGAAATGGGTCGTTGGCACAGTGAGCACTCCCACGAAAGCGGGAGACTCGCTTTCGGTTGCACAAACTGATATAGTGAACAGAAGCGATACCACACGCCCCGTTCAAAAAATTGCAGAACAGGAAACGACATCGTCGATATCCCCAAAAATAAAAAATTCCGCAGAAGATACCGCATACCAAAATATTCCCGTCAAAGACATAGTTGTCGTCAGCGATAAATTCACGATAAAACTTTCCACTCTCGGCGGCGATGTAAAATCGATAAAACTGCACAAAATTTTTGACAGCAACGGAGACGAAGTCGAACTCGTTCCAAATCTTGCGGGCGGACCGAATTTTGAATTTTTAGGAACTTCGGGTCAAAAGAGTATTCCCACGGCAGGTGTGAGGTTTGTTGCCGATAAAGATACGATTATACTTACAGAAAACGACCCGAAAGATGCGGTAACTATGCTGGGCAAAACTCCCGACGGCGTAATGATTCAGCGGCGCTACGAGTTTGAATATGGAATGTTTCATTTTCGGCAGAAAATTTTTGTTGCACTGCCCGACACCACACAGATTATCGATGATGCCGCGCTCTGGTGGAAAAGCGGTCTCGCTCCCACAGAAGCCAATGTCGGCTGGGATTTGCGGGAACTTGCGGCGAACTACCGCATCGGCGATGAAGTGGACAAAATGAGGGCCTCGAAGAAAAAACCATCGTTTGCACTCGATGGCGCAACAGATTGGGTCGCAACGAGGAGTAAATATTTTATTGTTGCAGTGATGCCCGACAAAGTTCTTTCATCGAGCGGAGTGCGCATAAATACGATATGGCATCGGAAAGAGGGCATAGAAAAAGAAATCCCGCTCGTTCAAATTGGGCTATACGAGCGAGGAGGCGAATCTCGTTTCACTCGTTCCTATCTTGTCTATGCCGGACCGAGAGATTATTTTATCCTGAAAGAGTATGGCAGGAAGTTAGCCAAGAGCGTAGACCTCGGCTGGTGGTGGCTTGCCCCAATAACACAATTTCTACTCTGGTTGCTGAAATTGATATATGCTGTCATTCCGAACTATGGATGGGTGATAATAATTTTCACGATTTTGATGAAACTGCTGCTGCTGCCAATTGCGCACACACAAATGAAAAGTATGAAGTATATGAAAGTTCTCCAACCTGAAATGCGTAGCATTCAGGAGAGATTTCGTGACGAGCCGCAAAAGATGAACGCTGAAATAATGAAATTATATAAGAAGCACGGAGTAAGTCCGCTATCGGGCTGTCTGCCGCTGCTTGCGCAGATGCCGATTTTCTTTGCACTATATAGAGCGCTCGCCGGAGGATTCCAGTTCCGCGCTCAACCGTTTATATTCTGGATAAAAGACTTGTCACAGCGAGACCCATACTTCGTTTTGCCTATTATTATGGCAGTATCAATGTTTATTCAACAGAAAATCACCGTTACTGACCCAAAGCAGAAAATGATGACATACATAATGCCTGTGCTTTTCCTGTTCTTTTTCTATAAATTGCCAGCAGGACTTGTGCTGTATTGGACAACTTTCAATATTCTTTCAGGTGCACATATGCTTTGGGTGGAACATAAATGGGATGATAAAACAATCGCTGTTGTGGAAGAACCGCAGAGTGCGAAACTGGCGAAATAATCGAAATTATGAACAACTAGATTTTAAAAGTTATGATGAGTGAAATAGCGAAGTCGATGACGATATCATTGCTCTGACACTGTGAATGCTTTAATCTAAAATTTAGTCGCAATCAGGAGGTAATTTATGGATGAACAGACTGTGAATGCTCCATCCATAGAAGAAGAACCGACAAAATCAGTTTGGGAACCCACAAGCGACGAGAAAACGATGGGAATTCTCGTGCACATCGGTGGAATCGTAACAGGATTTATCGTGCCCCTGATAATATGGCTCATAAAAAAGGACGAGTCCGATTTCATCGACCATCACGGATTGGAAGCGCTGAACTTCCAGATTACTGTGGCGATTGCATCGATAATTTCCGCGATACTCATTTATGCGGTAATCGGCTGCATTTTGCTTCCTACTATCTGGGTTGGTGATATAGTTTTCGGCGTTCTCGCTGCCGTTGCCGCAAACAAAGGCGAATGGTATAAATATCCGATTTCGATTAGAATGGTATCGTAGCGTTTCGATTTGAGATTGCTGAAAATGATTATTTTCTTGACGAATGTAGTCATTGGAATCCCGCTTGGGCGGGAAAAGCAACCTCTATTTATAAAAAAATCCTATCGCACGAGGAATACTTTTCGCGAAAATCTTTTGCCGTAGAAATTTCGTGCGGATATCAAATAC
>JALTEE010000189.1 GCA_027007865.1 bacterium | reverse complement strand
ACCCTGTAAAATAAAGAAAAATCCTCGCCGTCATTCCCCCACTTGACGGGTGAATCCAGTAAAATTGATACTTCTGTCCCGTCGTGGCGAGAAAGTCGGACAATGGCATTTTATCTATTTTGCATGGTTCAGATATTGTTTATTAGGGAGGTTTTCCAATGTTACGCCGTGTTTTTGTTGTTTTGCTGTTTTTTGCTGTTTCCCTCGCTTTTGGGCAGGCTGATACTTGCTGCAATGTGTGCTTTGTTAGCAAATGGGAAACCCCTAGAAGTAGGACCTACGCTGATAATATCGGTATAAAAGATAATTATTTGTTTATGCCTCTCGACAGTCTCTATGTTCTCGAAATTTCCGATTCTGGTTTTTTGAACCTCGATACAACTATGATGCCCTATCGTCCGACAGATCTTGCTATAAAAGACTCTATTCTTTGCTTGACTTCTTATCATTCTAGTATGATATTTTTCCTCGATATTTCCAATCCCTCTTCGCCCGAATCTCTTGGATATTATTATTGCGAAGATGAATTTCCTGAGTACCCCAACATTCACGACACACTTCTTTTCGTTTTTGGTTATGGATTATTTGAATTATTGGTAATTAACTTCTCTGACCCTTCGACTCCATCTCTCGTTGCTAGGCATCATAGTTTATCCTTTACTACTTATTATCTAGAGGTGCATTATCCCGATGTCTTCGCCGCTGTGAGTGACGGCGGTTGCTTCGGCGGTCTCTGGTGGTTTAGATTCGCTGATTTAGACAGTACCTACTTGATTAATGGTTATGGTTATGAACCAGATGATTGTCCAATTAATTTCAGATTCACATACTCTGATTCTTTCGTGTATGGGTGCTATGTGACCGAGGATCCGATAGTCGACTGGAGAATCAAATTAACTGTGCTCCACACCTCCTTTGCAGGTGATTCGTTCGAAGTTGTATCTTACTGGAATGACTTTCTCTACACTACACCCACTGTGTTTACGCCATACATTGATTTTTTCGTGATGGACACGCTTCTTTTTATGGTTTATAACAGAGAGGTTCAGATTTTTAATATATCCAATCCCTACGATATCGAAAGAATCGCTTTTTATGGTTCAGACTCAGACTCTATTCTAACATTTAAGTCGATTGCAGTTAAAGATTCTTTTGTTTTTCTGCATACCATCTTTAATGATTCGACAGAAGGAGTTACAGTTCTAAAATACCCCTGTTCCGCTTGCGATGTTCAAGGTAAGATAGAAACAGGCCCCTCCAATATGTGCATAAACGCTTATCCAAATCCCTTTAATGCATCGTGCGCAATCACGCTGTCCGGTGTCAACAAGGGAGCATGCTCCCTTGTTGATGGAACGGTTGAGATCTACGATTTGCGTGGGAATGTTGTGTATGAAACCCCCTCTATCTCTCGGTCCCTTTCTCCCCGAGGAGAAAGGGATGACTTGGCGGTCGGAGATGGGAGCGAAAGTCCTTCTCCCTCGGGAGAAGGATTTAGGATGAGGGCTTTCATTTGGATGCCTGATAAATCAATCCCATCGGGAATTTATCTGGTGAGAGCGACAACGGAAGATGGACAAACGATAACAAAACGGATTGTGTATGTGCGGTAGGGGCGTATCGAATACGCCCTTGTAAAAATGAATTGTTTATATTTTGTAGGGGCAACTCATGAATTGCCCCTACGACGCGAATTGTGTATTTGAAATAGAATGGAAATCAGGAAACCCACAATACCCCCTCTGGATTCCCAATCGAGTTGGGAATGACACCCTTCGGGTGATTCCACGCTTCGCCGTGCATCGAAGTCGCAAGCCTTCGGCTTGACCATTGCCCTTCGGCGTGCATCGATGTCGCTCCTTGCTGTCGCTCAAATATGCTTCTGTCATTCCCGTGAAAACGGGAATCCAGAAAAAATGATGATAACCTCTGGATTCCCAATCGAGTTGGGAGTGACAGGTAATTGTTATTAAAAAAGGCAGACGCACGGGTCTGCCTTTTTGAAAGAACCGCCAAATTCGTTTATACTTTGGCAGATGCACGGGGCCTTCGTTTAGTTGTGGTTTTTGTGGTTTTTCGGCTTTTTGTCGTGCTTTTTTTACGAGCGGTTTTTCTGGGCTTGTTGTTGTCCAGCAACTCCCTTTCGGCACGAAGCCAATCATCCACATCTCTACCGTGTTCGCCTCCTCTCGCCAGAAAATAATAATATGCTCTTTCGGCGATGTCCTTACGAAGTTTGTCGTGGTTCACTGTCCACCTCCCGATAAAATTTTGAACTATAGTGAATATTTATATCTTATCGAAAATATTTGTCAAGAAAAATTTTATGTATTCGATAATTATTTGAAAATAAGTTCTTACTAAACTTAAACTATTGTAAAAATATTTAGGATTTTCTATGCAAATTGAAATTGTTGTCCGATTTTTGAATTTTGTTTAAAAACGATGTTCAAGATTTGCTCCTTGTTCATTTTCATAGTATTTAGTTTGAGTATCCATAGGACGAAGCTTCGGAGAATTTCGCTGGTTGCCATACGGCATTTTTGACCAATAGTTCCGGCATTGGCGTCAATCTGCTT
>JALTEE010000188.1 GCA_027007865.1 bacterium | reverse complement strand
GAGTATGATGGACCTCAGCATTTCCGCTCGCCATATGGAGCTTACCCCCGAAATCCGTGATTATGCAGAAAAAAGAGTTTTTCCTCTTACCAGATATTTTGACCGTATCCTCGATACGATGCTTGTTTTGACCGCAGAAAAACACCGGCACAGCGCCGAACTATCGCTATCACTTTCGCGAAAAAAATTCATTACGAAAGCGGAGACATCGGATGTGCTGGCTTCGATAGACGAGGCATCGCACAAGATGGAGCGATTGCTGCGCGAACATCACGATAAACTGACTAATCATAAAAACTCCGAATTCGAGGAAGAAAAAAAGGAATTTTTAAACGAAATGGCGCAGGAATTATAAAAATATTCACTGAGAATTATTATCCATCTTATTCTTCCCGCCCTGGTCTTGTATCGGGACGGGATATTCTGTTCCAAAACAAGCGGTGCAAAAACCCATTGGGGGCAGTCCTTTTATCGAGAGCATTCCTTCTAATGATAAGTATCCCAGCGAATCTGCGCCGAGATATTTTCTTATTTCATCGATAGATTTGTTCGCAGCAATGAGTTGTTTCTTCTCGGGAGTGTCGATGCCATAATAACATGGCGCTACAATCGGTGGAGAGGCAATTCTCATATGGACTTCCGCTGCCCCTGAATCGCGCAGCATTTTCACGAGTTGACGGCTCGTAGTGCCTCGAACAATCGAATCATCAACAACAACGACGCGTTTATCTCGCAGCACTCCATCCACGGGATTATATTTTAATTTTACGCCGGATTCTCGAATTATCTGCGTCGGCTGGATAAATGTTCTGCCGACATAGTGATTTCGAATCAATCCGAGTTCGAACGGGATTTCAGATTTTTCCGAAAAACCGAGCGCGGCGGTATTCGAACTGTCCGGAACGGATATCACAATATCGGCATCTACGGGATGTTCTTCAGCGAGTTTCCATCCCATTCTGCGCCTGATTTTATCAACTGGTGCACCAAATACAATCGAATCGGGTCGTGAGAAATATATAAACTCGAATATACAGGCGGCTTCTTTTCCTGGCTCGGTTTTACCCCACGGAAAGATATGCTCCGGTTCCTTGCCGCGCCGAAGCACGACCATCTCGCCGGGTTTCAAGCATCTGTCGAGTTCCACATCTATAAGGTCGAATGCGCACGATTCCGATGCGATGAAATGCGCATCATCCTTGTGCCCTATCACAAGCGGACGAAACGAAAACGGGTCTTTGACACCTATAACCATATCTTTCGTCAGGAAAACCATAGAAAATGCGCCTTTTACTCGTCCGAGTGCATCGGCTATCATTTCAGGAATCGTATGTCGCCGCGAATGAGCAATCAAATGTAGAACAACTTCGCTGTCTGTGGTTGTTCGGAATATAGAACCTTCGTGCTCCATTCGTTCTCGTAAAACACTTACATTGACAAGATTCCCGTTGTGTGCTGCAGCGATTTGCCCACGATAGAAATTTATTAAAAACGGTTGCGTGTTCACAGGCAGAGTAGTTCCTGTTGTGGAATATCTATTGTGTCCGATTGCGGCATCGCCTTTCAAGTGCGAAATCGATTTCTCATCGGGGAAAACCTCGCTGACAAGCCCCAGTCTCTTGCGCTCGAACATAGTTTTACCATCTGTCGAAACGATACCGGCGCTTTCCTGCCCGCGATGCTGAAGCGCATAAAGTCCCAATCGGGTTAATCTCGCTGCTTCGGGATGACCGATAACACCGAACACACCACAGTGATGTCGAACTTTTTCTATCATATTTCAGAAAATAGGTGAAAAGAATTTCATTGCAAGATTAAACTTGTCTATTGCAAATATGAAACAGTAAAATTGAGCCAGATACCGCTGCGTTGAGCGATTCTATCGAATTAGAAATTTCTATCGAAACAGTGTGCGTGGCAATTTGTGCAACATTTTTTCGTATGCCCGCGCCTTCGTTGCCGATTATGAAAAGTGCTTTTTGCGGAGATTCAAATTTTCGGAGTGGTATTGCATCGTTAGATTTCGACAGCGCAATAATAGCGAAATCGAGATTTTCGAATTTTTCGACAATTTCCACAGCGTTTCTATGGACGAGGTCAAGCACAGGGATTTTTAAGAAAGCACCTGCGGTGGCTCGGATAGTTTTTGAATTGTAAAGTCTTGCACTGTCCTGCCCGACGATAATGCCATCCGCACCGAATGCAGCTGCGGAACGAATCAATGTTCCCACATTGCCCGGGTCTTGAACGCCATCGAGAAATAGGATTCGCCCCTTCGCATTTAAAATATCACCGAGCCGCTGGTCGTCTGTGCGCACAGGCATTTTCAAAACTGCCATTATTCCTTGCGGTGTCCGACTCGGTAAAATCCGTTCAATTGGGTAATGCTTTACGATACGAACCGAGACCGACTTTTCATCACAAAGTTTAAGTAGCGCGTGCGAATATTTCTTCGATAGAAATAACGAATCGGCGATAATTTCTTCGATAACAAAAGGAGATTTTTCAATGGAGTGTATCGCATCTTCTACAATTTTATATCCTTCGATAGCAAAGTGATGGTATTTTCGCTGCCCTTTGGAAGTCCAGAGAC
>JALTEE010000187.1 GCA_027007865.1 bacterium | reverse complement strand
CGCCACCTAGCCGCGTGAGAAATACAATATCACTGTCTTTCTTCAGAAAGGACACTCGGTATTTGGTTAAATAATTTTTCAACCGTTTTTTGGCGTATTTGCCGAATGGAACTATTCGTTCTTTTGAACCCTTGCCTAAAATCAAAAGCACGCTCTCATCAAAGTTAATATTCCGCAACTTGAGAAAACAAAGTTCTGACACGCGTAAACCGGCGGAATACATCAACTCAAGCATTGCGCTGTCACGGCTGCCTCGAGGTCCCGGCACATCAGCCGCTGAAATCAGTTTATCAATTTCCTCTATAAGTTGTTCTTTGGTAATATCTTCTTTTTCCATAATTCCGACCACCTAAATTTTAAATTCACATTAAATAAACATTTTCAGTATATGCAAGAATATCACTTAAAACGCTATCCATCGATATTACAGTTTATTTTCTCGCTCCTATTCTCTGCATTGAAGCATAAATTCGACACACGGCGCCAAATCGCCAATCCGATGCAGAGCATCACTCGATTATATTCCAACACGAAGGAGCAAAACAATTATTTCTTATGGGCATCTATTTGCCGAATACTTCCAGCAATATTCTCATAGCATCGTCGGTTTTGACGATTCTCTGCTGTCCACTCGACAGTTCTTTTAGCACGCATAATCCCTGCTTTGCTTCGTCCTCGCCAATTATTACTACATAAGGTATTTTCCACTTATCTGCGTATGCGAATTGTTTGGCAAGTTTTTTCGGCTCGGGATAGACTTCCGCTTCGATTCCGATTTTTCGCAATCTCTGTGCGAATGTCAGCGATTTCGTAGCAAGTTCATCGGAAAACATTGCCACCATAACTTTTGTGTTTGTGTGCGCTTCGGGAATTAAATTTAATTCGTCCATCGCTGCGAGTATTCTATCGATGCCTATTGTCGTTCCGCAGGCAGGAATTTCTTCGCCTTTCGAGAACATTCCGATAAGATTATCGTATCGTCCGCCGCCTGTTAGGCTTCCCATATTAGGCAGTTCGGGCAAAATCGCTTCGAAAATAGCACCCGTATAATAGTCGAGTCCGCGCGCCATTCGAGGCGAAAATTTCACTGCATCTTGACCCACCCCGAGCGATGATAGATGTTCGAGTATTTTTTGAATGTTCGAAACTCCTTCAGAAATACGCTCATCGCCGAGTTTTGCAAAATTCGCAAGCATTTCCCAATTTCCGCTTTCCGCAGAGACGAGTTCGAATAACTTTTTCGATGAGGCAGCGGAATATCCTTTGGTGTCGAGTTCCTTCATCACGCCATCTTCGCCGATTTTGTCCCATTTGTCGAGCGAGCGCAGAACAGATAATTCATCCTCGATATCGAATCCCGCAAGATGCACGAGCCCGCGCAGAATTTTCCTGTGATTGAGAACTATCTTAAAATTACTGAATCCGAGCGAGTTTAAAATTTCCGCTGAAATAGCGATAATTTCTGCATCTGCGATAGGCGACGATGTTCCGACTATATCAACATCGCACTGAATGAATTCGCGGAATCTGCCTTTTTGTTTTTGTGCTCGTTCCGCTCGCCAGACGGGCTGAATTTGGTATCGCCTAAACGGTTTTGGCAAATCCTGTTTGTATAGCGAAATCACTCGTGCAAGAGGGACTGTCAAATCGTATCGCAGACCGAGCCCGTCGGAATGTTCGAGGCGGTAAATCAATTTGTCCGCATCGTTGCCGTATTTGCCGAGAAGTGTGCTCAACAGTTCGATTGCGGGCGTTTCTATGGGAACATATCCCCAGCGCTGAAAAATATTTCGTATCTGTTCCAGAATTTTCTCACGAGGTATCATAAAATTCGGCAGGAAATCGCGCATTCCCCGATATAGTCTCGCTTCTGACATTTTAAAGACCCTCCGCATTTTCTATTTGAATAAAAATTATTTTTATTGTAAACTCCACGGTCCTGGAATTAGCCGCCAGCCCCAGATGTATTCGAGAACAGTCCATGCTGCCAATAAAGTCGCGAGGGAATAAAACATATTTTCGCTGTCTGTGCGGGATTTAGTCATTTTTACGGCGAAAAAGAGCGCTAAAAAAGCGAAAATAGTGGCTGTGGGATAAGTGCTCCAATGCTCTTTTCCCAATAGATTGAATTGGTTCACCATAATAAAATGCAAAACCCAAATCGCAGTGAAATGCCCGAGTGAAAACAAAACTCCCGTAGGCAAATAATTCTTAATAGCGAAATAAACGAAAAGAAATACAAACAACAATAGAATGGGAAACTGATGCCAATCGGGAAGTGATAATATTTCGAGATGCTCGACTACCTCACCCAAAACAGCCCAGAAAAATAATCCGGAAAATATACCATAATAGTTTTCTTTTCGCTCAGATACTCTTTTTGATGCTTTGATGAAAAAAAACAGTCCCAAAGATACGAAAATAATTCCGCCAATAATAGTGGCGATATTCCCTGCCCTATATAGAAACACCAATCCCATATATGTTCCGCCGAATATGGCGAGAACAAAAAATAAACAATTTAGTCCTTTTTTACCCATAATATCTCTATATATTTTAAGCCGAATAATCGGAAATTTACAAATAATATTTTGCCAAATTATAT
>JALTEE010000186.1 GCA_027007865.1 bacterium | reverse complement strand
ACATAGTTCCGTTTTTGCTTTCTATCTTGCAATTTTCTACTCTATATGCAGCACCACCAAATGTGCAGCAAAATGGCATCCTATCGATTTCTAATGCTTATTTTAACTATCGTGGCGTGCGATATTCTATGAAAAGCGCTCTGTCGGATGAATTCGACATCAACCTCGGCTGCAGAATTGATACTGGCGCTGTCGATATTGTTTTCGTCATTGACAGCACAGGCTCGATGGCAGAAGTAATCGATAATGTAAAATCGAATATTGATGCCTTTGCGTCAGAACTCGATGCGAGAGGATACGATTACCGTTTTGGCGGTGTGACATTTGGAGATGGGGCTAATACCTGGGATTTCGACTATTCGACACCGGGCTATCAGATGACATCGAATTATTCATCATTTCGCACAAAACTCTTCAATGTGAGCGCACTCGGCGGATGGGATGTCCCCGAGCAGTCCCTCGATGCACTCGAAGCAGCAATAAACAACTATTCGTGGCGAGCGGATGCCGCGCAAATAGTAATATTCTTCACCGATGCCTGTTTTTGCCAATCAGGAGAATGTGGCAGCGATTGCGCAAGCACATATAACCAATCGACAGTCTATTCCGATATCTTATCGTCGGGATGCGTTCTTTTTGCTTCCACCGCAAATCCAGTCTATTGTGACCCCTGCGCATCTATCGGCTCGTCCGGTGCGACAAACTGGTATCAGAACATAGCAACGGCGACAGGCGGACAATGGTATAGTCTTTCTATATCCTGGTCCACTATTTTCAATGATGTCATCGCTCTCATAGATACATTCGAAGTGGTCAATTTTTGTGTGATAAACAATTCAGGAAGTTCAATAAATCCCGCCACTGCAACAATTGTTCCCGGCAGTTGCATATCAGTTTTAAGTGATGACCCTCAGACCTATGGTCCTTGGTCACCTGGTGAAGAACATTGTTTTGTCTGGCAGATAAATGCGGTTCCGAGTTGCACAGGTTCGGATGCTTGCTTCGACGCGATAGTTTCCGGCGGCGGATACAGTGATACTGTGAGAGGATGTATTTTTATAGAAGACTGTGGTTGCCCAGGACCAGATGCCACATTACTTTGCCCACCCGAATGCTACGAAACTACATCTTACACTGCTTGCCCCAACCAAAATATTCAAATTACAATTACCGACGACGACACAGATATCGATGAAACATCCATTCAACTTATGGTAGATGGAACGCCATTCACCTATCCTCATAGTATGACATTCGAGGACAATGTCTTAACCTGGACACCTACATCGAGTTGGTCGAATGGACAAGTAGTTCATTATCAACTTTTGCAGGTAGAAAATGTGAACGGCTGTCGCACTGACTCAGAAATAAATTGCAGCTTCACTGTCGATTTGCAAGCGCCGGAAATCGTAGATTACACACCCGCATCCGACACAGAACTTTTGGACACTATCCTATCGGCAACAGCAGATATAACGGATAGTCTCTCCGGCATCGATGCGATGAACCTTCATTATACAATAAATGGAGCGGAATTTGATTTACTTAGTCCTTATGTTTCATATTACGGGGATGACGCAAGCGGCACGCTGCTTATTAACGGGACATTTTCTCAACTCGGCATTTCCGATGCGGATACAATCGAGATTTGCGTCTATGTGCAGGACCAAGTTCCCGCCAGCAGCGGTGTCTGCGATTTGTGCGGACCGAACAGCGATTCACTATGCTGGGAAGTTTTTGCTCATCTCGAAGGTCCCGTTGCACAGATTATTTCGCCGCAACCGGGACAAATTACATCCTGCAACAACCAATGCGCATTGATACTAATTACCGACGATGACGGAGTGGACGCATCGACAATTCAACTCGCAGTTTCTTCCACAACAATTAACGATACATTTACAATTGCCGACTCGGAACTTCTTTGGGCAAACGATACGCTTCGTTTTTGCCCCGATTATGACGCGACACTTTGGCAGAACAACGAAACAGTGCATATATTCCTCATCGAAGCGGACGATATATATGGCAATTCACTGACGAGCCCGCTCGATTGGACTTTCTCCGTCGATATCGAACCGCCAGTAGTGATAAATTTCTTTCCCCTGTGCGGAAATGTATTTCACACACTGTCGCCGACAATTTCTTTCGATGTGAGCGACAATCTGTCTGGCTTTGACGAGACGAGTTTAGAAATCGTATTCGACGGCACGGATATTCTGTATCATTCCAATCCAGCCATTTCGATTTCGGGTTCGCATATCACTGTTAATACTGCAACCGCAGGATTGAGTTGGTCTGGCGGCGATACAATTAGTATGTGCGTTAATCTCGCTGACAGTCCGGATATTTGTTCACCGAACGATACGACATATTGCTGCGAATATTTTGTCGCAACGGGCGGACCAACAGCGGATATAATCAGACCTTTCGATAGTAATTGGAGTTCCTGCCCCGATGAATATATCTCATTCGCTCTGCACGATGCCGAAGGAGTCGATGCGTCCACAATTTCATTCGATGTGGACAGGTCATTGTATGGGATATCGACACTATCCATCGGTTCACCGGGCGTTTCGTTAATCGGCGACTCGACAAATTATGTCGTCGAATATCGTCCTCCGAGCGCTTTTGCAGATGGCGAAACCGTCGATGTCTGCGTCACATCTTGTGATGATATTTTGGGCAACCCACTCGATTCCGCACTCTGCTGGGAATTTTATATGGATATTGCACCCCCGATTGTAATCGATGCATCCCCCTACGATGGCGAGATAATTCCCGACCATACACCAGAAATTTCTTTCGCTCTCGACGACATCGGCTCGGGTGTTGACAATTCTTCTGTTTCGCTAACAGTAAACGGTTCTTCGTATTCTATCTATGAAATCGGTGGGACATTTTTCTGGGATGCCGATTCGTTCGGCATCGAGTTCGATGGCGGAGATACCATTCAATACTGTATTCACGCAGAGGACAACATCGATTATTGCGACGATAACGAACTCGACACCTGCATAACTTTTATAATTCAGCCTGGTCCATCCGTCAACGATGTCAATTTTTACGAAGAAACCGACTGCGATGGTCAAAATACTTTGTTTATTTGCTATACTTTGTCGGGTGATACAGCGGATATTTCCATTCGAATGAGTGACGATGGCGGCTCAACTTGGGATGTCCCGATTCTTTCAATATCCGATACCGCAGGCGATTTTGGCGACAATATTTTAATGGGAACGCACTGCTTTCAATGGCTTTTGAGCGACGATTTGCCCGATTATGAGAGCGACAATTTTGCTGTGGAAATTACGGCGAGCATTGCGGATTCCATCGTTTCGACAAACATCGCATACGGCGCTGCGGATTCGCGAAATCCCGAAATTACGCTCTCCTGTCCCACTTCGATTATCGCTGGTGAAACAGGCACATTCAACTGGTCGAACTACGATATGTTTCCATCCAGCGCGCCGTGCAGTCTGCGCATTGTCGGCTGCGGAATCGATGAATTATATCTCGTCAGCGGAACATTTTTCTCCTGGACTGCCCCCGATATAGAATGCCAATGCACGCTCTACATCGCTGCCCGAGATTCTTTCTGCAACTGGGGACACGATACCTGCGCATTCTTCATCGATGTTCCGCCGACAATCGATTCCGTCTGGTTCAGCGAAGAAACAGACTGCGATGGTGAAAATATCGTGCAGATATGCTATATTTTAAGCGGTGATTCTGCGGACATCTCCGTTCAGATGAGTTCTGACGGCAGCATCTCTTGGGATGTCCCGCTGATTACATTATCCGATACCGCTGGCAATATTGGAATGGGAATCGAGACGGGGACACATTGCTTCTATTGGAATCTTGGCGCCGACCTTCCCGATGTAGAGGGATGCGACTTTGTCGTTTCGGTTACGGGAAATTCCATCTCCGGAACTGTTTCGGACACGAGCGCAATCGCTTGCCTCGATTCTCGCCCGCCGAATGTGATGTTAGATTGCCCCGATGAATATCTGTTCAATGTCGGAGATACCGTATATCTCGACTGGGCAATAGACGACTCGTTCCCGAGCAACGAACCATATACACTTCACGCGAGATGGTGTTCCGGCGAAACTACAATCGTTATCGACGGATTGAATTACAACTTCGTTCTTCCGTGGAGCACAATTTGCTGTGATACTGTTTATTTCGCCCTCGCTGCCAGAGATTCGTTCTGCAATTTCGGGAACGATTCGTGCTATATTTTAAAAATTCCTGGCGGAACAGTTACATTCGACACTTCCATTTGCCTCGGCGATACATTGACGCTCTGCTGCACAACCTATGTGGAGCAGCCACTATCGAATTCCAATGAGCATCGAAATCGTAGAATCGATAGAACCGAGTTGAAAACGGCGATAGATTATACCGATACCTGCTGCTTCGATTTCATTCCTATCACTCCCGGCGAAGACCTTATTTGCCACACGGTTTTCGACACTCTCGCGGGATGCGAATACGAGGAATGCTGGCATCTAACGACCTGCTGCCTACCCGAAGGAATTATCACACAGAACATCGTCTCGGTCGATTCGATTTATGGAACTTATACAACACTCTTCGAACTCGAATTCGATATGTTCGATTTCGACAGTTGCTATCCCTGCTGCAATTACGACGAACTTCACTGGTTTATTGAAACGAGCAGCGACACGAATTGGCTGCCCGGTCCACTGACGGGATACGATAACGATACGATTATTTATATCAGCGTTGCCTGTGAAGAATCAATAGAAGTCTGTGTGGATGCGGTAAATCTTTGCAGCGATATTCTTCCCTGTGTTGCCGAGACTTGCGTTGTAATTTATGGCGACTCCTGCCATCCCTGCTGCGATATTTCTGTCGAACCGAGCGATACGATTGTCTGCGAGACCGACCCCGAAATAACTATTTGTGCACACATAAATAATCTTTGCTCCGATTGGGACGACTACGATACAATCTGGTGGGAAATCGGCACTTCGGACAGTATAATCGGCGATTCGCTGTGGAGAGCGAACGAATTTTCGCTTGATGATACCTGCATAACGATTTCCGCAGAAGGCACGACTTTTGCTTGTGTCTATGGCATTGCAGATAACGACACTTGTGGCGACTGCTCGACGATTATTGTCAACTATTTACCCGATACACTACGAGATACGACTCTATATTTAGGACAATGGCTAATCGTGTATTATCCGGGTTCGGATTCCTCTGTATTGCTATCTTATCTGTGCGATTCAATCGGTAGTTTCACATTCTGCTATACTGTGGATGTTCCGCCGTGCGAGCCCTATCAAGATTGTATGAATTTCGATGTAATTCCACCCGATGTCTGCTGTCCGTTAAATGATGGTTGGAATCAAATCGGCTTCAATATCGAACCCGACGATACGACTCTCGAAAATGCCTTCTTTTCTATATGGGATAATCTTGAACAAGCAATCGGCGAGGATGGAACATATATTCGCGATGTCTGGAATGACCTCTACGGTGTTCACGGCGGGAGAGGATATTGGGTCAGGCTTTCCGCATCCGATGATTTGAATATTGTCGGTTCGATTATTCCACCGAATACAGCGATACCGCTATCTGCGGGATGGCACAGCATTGCATATTTGCTCGACGGTCCTCTGCCACCGGAAGATGCTCTCGCTTCCATCGCAGGCAAATTCGACCAGGTCTGGGGCGAAGAAGGCGTCTGGATTGCTGGCGGCATCGGAGACCTCGAATATATGCGACCTTGCAAAGGATACGATATTCATATCACCGAGCAATGCACTCTCGATTATTCGCTGCACACAGGAAACTGGGACGATGAAAATCTCTACGATAATTTATATGATGAAGAATGCAATTGCCAGAGCACAGCATTTCTCGATACGACTGTCGGACCATACACATTTGTGCGAACACCAAACAGTTGCTTTTATTTCGGCTCGGCAACCTTGGACGGAGCGCCGGTTCAAGCGGGAGATGTCGTTGCTGTATTCAGAGATACTACTTGCTGCGGTGCAAAAGTCGTATCCGCCGACGATGGAACATACAGCGTTCGCGCCTATGGCGCTGTCTCCCCCGACCCAGGATTCCATTATGGTGAGATACCGCAATTCCGTATCTGGAAAGCATCCAACGATACGGAGTTCGCCGCTTCACCGCTGGCAGATTCATCCGAAATTTATTGGGAAAACCTGAACTATCGAGATGTGGACCTCGTCGCTCCCGCTGCTATCAGCGAATTCAAACAACCAGATAAGATATCACTCACTGTGATTCCGAATCCCTTTAATTCATCGCTTTCGATAGAATATTATTTGCCTGAGCCGGGTGATATAACAATAGCAATATACGACATAGAAGGGCATAGAATAAAAATGTTATCGAACGAGCACAAATTTGCGGGGAATCATTCTATACAGTGGGCAACCAATAAAGCGACACCTTCGGGAGCATATTTTGTAAAGTTGACATTTGGCAATAATGTTATTATAAAGCGGGTTGTGTTGGCACGATAGCCGAGATTACCGAACAACCCAATTCCGAGCGGTCGGGACATACTATATTATTATGAAAACTCGCATTCTTATAATTATCTTTATAACACTTTCATTGTCCACAATATTTGCTCAACGGCGTGTTGTGGACATCGAATTTGTTGGGAATAAACATATATCGAGTTGGGAACTGATGTCGTCGCTAAAAATTGCGAAACCGCGATGGTATAGCGCCATTTTCGGAACATTTCCGCCGCTCAATTCTACCGCATTGACGAGCGACCTCGCCACAATAATAGCACTTTACCGTGACCGTGGTTTTATCGATGCAAAAAGCAAAGCATTCATAAAACCTGTATCGAAAAAGGACAGCACCCTTGTGCAAATTAAAATTCTAATCGACGAAGGCAAACAATATCGTGTGTCCGACATTAAAATCGAACTGCCTAAAATATTCGATGGCTATCTCGCACGAAAATCACTGAAATATAATGAGGGCGAGAATTTTTCACCCTATAAAGCAGAAAATGCAAAAAATAACCTATGGCGCTGGGTGGTTGACCAAGGCTATCCTTATGCAACGGTCTCGATGAAATGGGCAAAAACGGACAGCGAATCGACTACGATAAAAATAGACTACGATATGCAATCTGGAAAGAAAGCGTTTTTCGGTAATGTATCCTACAAAGGTCTGCGAAACACAAAAGAGTTCTTGCTTCGGCGGGAACTGACTTTTAAGCGAGGATCACCATATTCTTATTCCGAACTCGAGAAAAATAAGGAAGCGCTCTATTCATCGGGGCTTTTCAAAATCGTGTCGCTCGACCTCGCAGATACATCGGGACAGCCCGATACAATTGATGTTATCGTCAGCATTGTTGAGCGGCAACGCGGATGGTATGGTTTCTCGCTCGATTTCGGTTCGCACACAGAATACGATTTGACAGCAAAATTATCAGCGGAATGGGGGCACAGAAATATTTTCGGAAACGGACAGAGCATTTCACTAAAAGCTTCCACAGAAGGCGAAATTTTAGCGAAGCAGCAATTGTTATCCCACCGATACGAATTCATATTTTACGAACCGTGGACATTTGCAGTAAAATTGCCATCCACATTGACGCTCTATTTCGAGCCGGGCGTGAAAAAATCGCCGGACCCGTGGCGCGTTCAAAAGATGGGTGGCAGTCTACAATTGATAAAGCACAACGATATAATCACGCACTGGGCAGGAATAACCTATGAACGAGCCGATGTATTCGGCGTTCCCGAAGACGAAGCGGACGAAATCAAGGAAGAGCAAGGAATCTTTATATCGCGCAAATTATCGTATACATATCAACGCGATTCGCGCAGCGATATTCTTATGCCCGACGGTGGCTCGCTCGCTCGATTTTCTTATGATTTCGTAGGCGGCATTCTCGGCGGAGACGAGCATTATATGAAAGCCGACCTGCTCTGGACACGATTCATCCGAGTTCCGTTTTGGCACAGCGCGATATATGCAAGCCGAGTGCGAATCGCTGCGATGGGACACACATCGTCAAAATACGACATTGCTGTCCACAATAGATTGACACTCGGCGGAGCAAACACCATTCGCGGATTTCCCGAGATGTCAATCGGTCCGAAGGCGGAGGATGGCACGATGCTCGGCGGAGAAGTTCTTGGGCTATGCACACTCGAAATCCGACTGCCGATTATATGGAAATTTTGGGCACACACATTCGTCGATGCAGGACAGGTTTGGCAACAATGGAAGGACATCAATCCATACGATATTCGTTCGAGTGTGGGTTTAGGCATCGCTCTTGCGACGCCTGTCGGTCCCGTTCGCGTCGATTATGCAAAAGTTCTCACTCGTTTCGACCCGCCACCGTATTATAGATGGCATATTACGCTGATGTATCCTTTCTAATACCAATTCTGTGCTCATTGAAAAAAGTTCCGATAAAATTTTGGGCAATAGTTTCAAAAATTCCTTGCTCATTACAGCACAATTGTTTAGATTTAAATTGAACCTTCCAAAGGAATTCACAGGTCGGGGCGTGGCGCAGTTTGGTAGCGCACTGGCATGGGGGGCCAGGGGTCCCCAGTTCAAATCTGGGCGCCCCGACCAGTTGAAGATTGAATACAGAAGGACAG
>JALTEE010000185.1 GCA_027007865.1 bacterium | reverse complement strand
ATATAATATGTTTTATCTGTTTCCATACTTCTTCTGGTGATAACTCACCATTTATTGTGATGAATCTATCTTTTTCCTGTTGCGCAATCCAAAGATATCCTTCTCTGACTTTTTGCCTGAAACTTTCCGCTTCGGATTCGAGTCTGTCGAGTATTTTCCCCTGCATTTGCATTCTTTCTGACGCTACTTTTGGCGCTATATCGAGGAAAAATGTTAAGTTTGGAACGAGCCCATTCGTTGCAAATAGAGACATATTTTTCACAATTTCCATTCCGAGACCGCGTGCAGCACCCTGATATGCTATCGAAGAATCGGCAAATCTATCTGATATAACCCATATTCCATCCATCAGTGTGGGTAATATTATTTCTTCGGTGTGTTGAGCGCGGGATGCAAGATATAGCAATAATTCTGCTCGTGGCTTAAGTTCCATATTATCACGATTGAGCAATATTGTCCGTATTTTCTCTGCGACTCGTGTTCCACCGGGTTCGCGGGTTATTTTTACGGGAATATTCTTTTTATCAAGATATTCTTTCAGATAACGAGTTTGTGTGCTTTTGCCACATCCGTCGATGCCTTCAAAAGTTATGAATTTGCCTCGTAATATGCTATCTTTTTTATTAGACAATTCTAATCCCCAATTTATGTAATTTCATTAAGAAAACTTTTGCCATTTTTTGCGGGTTTTGTTCCGAGATATTCACATACGGTTGCGGCAAGGTCAGCAAATGTAGTGCGTTCACCGATATTAGTGGGCTTCACATTCTTGCCATATACGAGAATTGGAACTCGTTCTCTCGTGTGGTCAGTTCCATAATGCGTCGGGTCGTTCCCGTGGTCTGCCGAAATGAACAATATATCCTGATTATCCAAAAGTTCCATAATATTCGGTAGTGCATTATCGAATTCACGCAGTGCAGCTGCAAAACCCACAACATTGCGCCGATGACCGTATAACATATCAAAATCCACAAGATTTATCATTATGATACCATCGAACTTGACCTTAATTTGCGCTATTAGTTTATTAATTCCATCGCTATTGCCCTTGGTAGAATAATGCTCCGTGATGCCCTGTCCAGCGAAAAGGTCATTTATTTTCCCGATTGCTATTACGGATAAACCCGCATCACTTGTGAGGTCGAGCATTGTTTTATCGAATGGTGGCAATGAGAAATCGTGTCTATTAGTAGTTCTCACGAAGTTGCCAGGTTGACCGATAAAAGGTCGCGCTATCACTCGTGCGACATTATTTTTCCCCTGTAATATGTTCCGTGCAATTTTGCACCAATTATACAATTGTTCTATAGGAACGATTTCTTCGTGCGCTGCAATTTGAAATACGCTATCCGCCGATGTATATACAATCGGGAAACCTGTTTTGATGTGTTCCTCGCCGAGTAATTTAATTATTTCTGTTCCAGATGCAGGCTTATTATATAAAATTTTTCTGCCTATTTCATTCTCGAATTTCGATATTACATCATCGGGAAAGCCATTTGGATATATCGGAAATGCTTTTTTTACAATAAGTCCGCCGAGTTCCCAATGTCCTGATGTTGAATCTTTTCCGACCGACTTTTCAATCATATTTCCAAAAGCGCCCTCCGGATGTCTATTGGGCGACATACCCTCGATAGGATATATATTGGTCAATCCCAACCGCCACATATTTCTAAAGAACAATCCGCCCATTTTTTCAGCAGTATGCTGAAATGTAGCAGCACCAAAATCCCCGTATTTATCTGCATCGGGCGCATTGCCAATACCGACTCCATCTAATATTATTATCACCGCTCTCATATTGTTCCTCCCAAAGTATCTATATATTTAATGTTTCCTGCAATTTATTCTAACTTGTTATAAGAGAACTACTTTTACCTCCAATTTTTGGATTTTTTACCTCTCATGCCTAACTCATTGTGTTTCATAGTGATAGATATTTTTTGTTGCCCCTCATCTGTCCCGACAGGGCGGGACACCTTCTCCCAAAGGGAGAAGGGAATCCTCCTTTCTCCTTGGGGAGAAAGGAGTTAGAGGATAGAGGGGATAAATAAAAACGCATATCAAAGAACTCAAAAATCACCTATTTTGCAGGGTTCATATCTATATATTTAATCAATATGTGCGTAATTATTCAATTATTCAATGTCGTCGGAATTACCGTCTTCATCCGACTGTATTTCATCTTTACCGATGTTTTCATTGGTATCATCCTCTTTATCTGTTGGAATACTATTTATCTCGTCAGTGTTATCCATTACTTTTTCCTCGCTATCGATTTGTTTTGATGATTCTTTAGTTTCACTATTTTGTGCATCGGAATTAACATCTATTTTGCCGGAGAGTATTAGATATCGTTGAAAGGCTTTTTGAGCCTTTTCATCCTCGCCAAACTTTTTAAGGCAATTGCCAATGTATAGGTGAATTTCCGGTATTTTCGGATTTTTCTTATATGCTGCATTTAAAAGTTCATAAGATTTTTCAGCATCCCCCGAATGAAAATACGCTATGCCAAGATTAACAAGCGTTACCACATTATTATTATCCGATAATAATGGCTCGAGAATTTTAATACTATCCTCATATCTTTTCATTCTATTGTATATATA
>JALTEE010000184.1 GCA_027007865.1 bacterium | reverse complement strand
GAAACGCTGGATTATCAGGAATACAACGAGTGGAATTTTCTCGCAGACGACACGAACAGCCCGTATTTGCACATTATCGAAACGACGATGCCGATAACAATCGATTACAAGGCGCAGTGGTTCGATGGCAAAATGCGCTTGGGTTCGTTCGGCGACCCCGTGCGAGGAACGGTTACGGTATGATATTGTGCAAATATCAGAACAGCAGTCTCACTCTCATTTCGCCCGTGTGTTTCGCATCGGACGACGCTTTTTTCTCGCCGCGATAGATGAGCGACAGTTCGGTTTTTGCGCCTGCGCGATATGAAACGCTGCATTTCCACTCGAAATTCTCGCCCACATTCCATCCCGATGAGAGTTCATAGGGCAGGTATGACGCTCCCGATTTCAGCAGCACTCGCTGTGCATTTGTGCGAATCGTAATTTTTTTCAAAGTCGCCGCCGCATCGAGCGAAGTGGATAATTGTTGCGCATTTGTCTGCGGCGTCGTCCCGTCATCGACGATGTCTGCATATTCCGATTGCGCTGTCGTTCGCAGCCATTTCCAGAACCTGCGCGACAATGTGAGCGATGCGGACAGTTCTTTTGCATCGACCCAATTATCGAGCGTGGGACGAAGCGCCTGCGTTTTCTCGTAGTTCAATTCGATGTCGGATGTGATGGCTGCTGGCAGCGGTCCGACAATTCCGAGCGTGTGCGTCTGTCGAGCGGAAAGTTCCGCTCCCGACGAATAGTTTCGGTATGCGCTCTTGCGAAATGATGTCGTCCATTGAATTCCAAGCGGGGATTTTTTCAAAAAATTCGTTCGCAGTGTTGCGGAAACATTTCCCGATGTCAGCGAATCGTCGGCGAACATTTTTTGCGGCGAGATATAATAAGAGTTCCAGCCATCGCGCTGATTTTCCGAGTGGAACGATACATCTGCGGATGCGGATGCGCCGTATGGAACAAAATCCATCGGTGCGGATAGCGAAAATGAGCCGTCGCTCCGTATAACCGGCTGGAATTCCCCCGTCGGTTGATATTCGAGGATGTAGTCGCCGTCTGTATCGGGGATATATTCTTCCTGCTCTTCGTCCCACGAATAACTCCCCTCGCCTTCGCCGACATAGGTATATACTTTTTGCAAAATTTCGCTCTGGCTTCGCGAAACCTGATATGTTGCGGATGCGGATGCTTTCCATAGCACGAGTGAACTTTTTAGGGAAATCAAGTCGCTTTTTTGGTCTTCGCCTGCTGCGGTATCGACAGCATCGAAAAATCTTCGCGAGTATGAAATGCTGACAGGCGCACCGCCGACAGAACCGCCGATTTCATAAGTTCGCGAAAAATTATTAAATTCGGCATCGCGTCTGACAAGATATTCCGAAAGCGCACCGTTCAAACCGAATTTGAAACCCCACCGCGAATATTCGATTTTCTGCGAAATTTCTCCGTTAATAGTGTCCGCATCGTCGCCGTAAAAGCGTTCCGCAGAAATATCGTTTTGTAGCAAACTCAATCCGCTTTTCTGCATATATTTGGTGGAAATTTCGCCCGTTGCGCGTTCACTGGATGATGATTTCGCATCGGCGAGAGATAATTGCGATGTCCACTTCCCGAATTTTAAATTCGATGCGATATTTCCCCGCTGTGATTTATCCGAGCCGAGTTTCCGCTGACCGAGCCAGATGGAAACATTCCCGATTTTGACATCGGCGGAAGCGCCGAAGTTCGCTATCAAATCATCGACATTTTCGCCCGATGAAGAAATGCTCCAATCTCTGTCGAAATCTGCGGGGTCGATTCTTCCGAGTGTCGCAAATGTGGATGATAAAAATCTCCCGCCGGCAAATACTTTAACGGGCTTCGCAACTTTCAATGTTCCCGATACGGCGAAACCATCGCCAAAATTATCGCCATCGCCTATATTGGAATAGAGATTTTTATCGTTATCGGAAAAGGAATATTCCGCACCGAGCGAATATTTTTTTCCACCGAGCGACATCGATATATTGGACACTTGAACCGCCTGCGGCGCCGTGAGTGAATCGGGAACACTGTCGCCGCTTTCGCTTATAATCTGCATCGCCGAATCCGAAATCGCTGCGAGCGGGTTGTTTTTATCGTCCCGCTGCGATGCGATTCCGATTCCAAATGTCATATTCGGGTTCGGCTCGATGAAAACCGCACCGCCAAAAAGTGTGCGCGGATAATTCTCCGAAATGTATTGAAAATCCACGACAATTCTGTCGTCGCTGCCGATAGGGCGATTGTTTGTAAATGTTATTTGCGCGAGATTATAATCCATAACATAGTCGTTGTTTTCGCCGCGCTTCATCGGTTCGCCGTTTAACCAGACTTTTTCCGTTCCCGCAACGACGACGATGTCCCGCTCGCTTTGTTCTCCCGTGAGCGGATACGGTCCCTGATTTCCCTCCTGTCCCGAAAATTTGTTCGATGTAAATTGTCCGCGCATAAGCGAACCGAATGCCTGCGCTTTGAATTTTTCGTAGTCCGCAGTCGCTTCGATGCCCTGTATTCTGCGGTCTAATTCGAGAAAAGAACCGCCGTTGTAATTTAAATCCACATCGCCGAACGATGCTGAAAGATGCGGCGATTTCGCCTGTATCAGCAC
>JALTEE010000183.1 GCA_027007865.1 bacterium | reverse complement strand
GAAATAGACTCGCTTGTAAAACATTTTGGAGTATATAAAGTTAAAAAGATTTTCAAAATCGTTCCGAACCCGAGAGTAAATCAGGCAAACTATAATGTGCGAAATCAATTTCTTTTTTATGCTGATATAGATTCCGCACAAGTTCCCGAGATATGTAGAGAATTTCAAAAATGTTCCTATGTTATGTTCTCCGACCCAGATTATCTTCATCCCGTTTGCCGTGTTCCAAACGACCCACGGTATCACTTTCAATGGTTTCACAACAAAATCGATGCACCATTTGCTTGGAATTATGCGACAGGTTCGCACAATATTAGAGTATCTGTTCTTGAAGGTGTAGAATGGTATCATCCTGATTTGTATCCTAATATCTGGGTTAATCCGGGTGAAGACCTCGACGGCGACGGCGTCCCTTTCGACCCTGATGATATAAACGGCATTGATGATGATGGAAACGGATATGTAGATGACTTTATCGGTTGGGATTTTGTCGATGAACCGGACGAAACAGTCGCAGCTGGCGAGGATGGTGTCGATGAAGATAACGACCCCGACGATTTCGATGGGCACGGAACACACTGTTCAGGTGTTCTTGCCGCTGTTGGAAACAATGGCATCGGCGGAACGGGGGTTTGCTGGCAAGCAGATATTGTATGCCTTAGAACAGATATTCAGCCATTAGTTGGAATAGCACATCACATAAGTTCTGATGTAATTGCAGCTCTCGGCTATGCAAGGGCTATGTCCCCGCCAATAGATGTGCTCAGTTTATCATACGGCGATACATTTTACAGCAATTCTGAGCGATACAGTCTTCAGCAGTGTTGGGATGCTGGAATTGTTATGTTCGGTGCCGCAGGAAACGAGGATGTTTCCACGAGAGCGTATCCATCAGGGTATAACACTGTTATCGCCGTGGCAGCAACAGGAAGTAATGACATAAAAGCCGATTTCTCGAACTATGGCGATTGGGTAGATGTTTCCGCACCCGGAATTGGAATATATTCTACCGTTCCGGACAGCGATTATGTTTCCTGGGATGGAACATCTATGGCGACGCCGATTGCTTCCGGTGTCGGCGCATTGCTGCGATATGTATATCCCGATTCCTCTAACGAATGGATACGCGAACGCGTCGAAGAAGGAACGGATAATATCGACGATTTGAACCCTGGATATGCTGGGATGCTTGGCACAGGACGGGTAAATCTTTTCAAAGCGCTCTATCAATGGATTTATCCATATCTCGCCTTGGACACTTTTTACATCACAGATACAGATGGCGATGGCAGAGTTGTTCAAGGTGAGCAGGGACAATTATATTTATATTTTTCGAACGACCCTGACTGGCAGCCCGCTGACGATATTACAATCACGGTATCGTCGAGCGACACTGCCATCGAATTCATCGACAGCACTTGTCTTCTCGGTTCGATTGCTCCCGGTGACAGTGGAAACAATGAAAGCGACCCAATCACTTTCATTATGAATCCACATCAAGAATATGGTCATCCCGTCGAAGTCACAGTTCTGCTCGAAAGCGGCAGCAGCGATTTCATAATGGACTATCATATAACATTTATGCTCGGTTATGCGCCGATATTGTTCTACGATTGCGATGGCGGGGATTACTACGATACCTGGATTACAGCGAGTCTTGATAGAGGCGCTGTCGTATATGATTATTGGGACAGAAGCGAGCGCGGAATAATCGATAGCGCAATCGCGACCAACTTTTTCCAGATATTTTTTATATCGACTGGAAACGACAGCACAAATTTGCTCTCCACCGATGAAATTTCGTTGTTTGAATCGCTTGCAGATATGGGCAAGTGCGTTGTTCTTTCGGGGCAATATCTTCCTGATACGCTCGCAGTTCGAGCGCCGACATTTTTATCGGACTATTTCGGCGCAATTCACAACGACGATATGATTTTGAGAATGTGGGGAGCCGACATTCGCGGCGTTAATGACGACCCGATTAGCATAAGCGATACGATAAAATACAATGCCTGGTCGTCATCCGATGCTGCGGGAAATCAGGTTTCTATGGGAACTGCCAACACCACGGGTTCAGGTATAGGATTTTTGAAATATCATTCCGATAGCGATTCTGCCAATTTTGCAGCGATACACGATTCGTTGCCATCCGGCGCAAAAACTGTTTTATTCGAACTCGGTCTCGAAGGTTTCACAAATGGAGCGCCCGGATGTTCGTATCGCGACTCGCTTATCGCAAATATAATCCGATGGTTAGGATTTCAATATGAAGCGAAAATCGAAGAGAACAATTCGCAAGTGAACAAACCGCAAAGATTGCGAGTTCGCGCGATTCCAAATCCATTCAACAGCACTGTGCGCATAAATTTCCGTGCTGATGGCGATTATTCCGCAATGGTGTTCGATTTCTCCGGCAGATTAATAAAATCACTCGGAATTGGTAAGAAATCTGGAAAGGTCTCTTTGAAATGGGATGGAAAAGATTTTTCTGGAAAACAAGCACCCACGGGAATGTATCTCGTAAAAGTTCGTTCGATGGGAACGACGGCGGTTACCAAAATTATTCTGACAAGATAATATCCTGCTATATAATCGATTATCGATAATACATAATGTAATTA
>JALTEE010000182.1 GCA_027007865.1 bacterium | reverse complement strand
ATTTAGGAGGCATTATGAAGGCTATAGTGGAGCGGGCGGACTTTGCAGATGCCGTAGGTTCGGTAACAGCAATTTTGCCAATTCGGTCAACGCAGCCTATGTTGGCAAATGTGCTATTATCTGCGTCAGGAAATGGTATGACAGTTATTGGAACGGATAGAGAGCAGAGTTTATATGCTTCTGTTCCCGCAGAGGTTCCGATTCCGGGGTCATTTGCTGTGCCTGCGAAAAAACTTGGCGAAGTTCTGCGCGAAATGGGCGACGGCGATGTCGAAATCGTTCTCGACGAAAACCACATCGCTATTATACAGGGTAATCGGAAAATACGACTGCCCGGTGTTGCCGCCGATGAGTTCCCTCAAACAGACCTGTTGAAATCACCGCAAAAACCTTTTCAAATGGAGACTACAGCATTGTTGGAACTTATGAACCTATCGTCGTTCGCAATATCCACCGAAATGACGCGGCTTAATTTGTCCGGACTGTTATGGCAAATATTGCCGAATGAAATGAGGATGGTAGCGACAGACGGACATAAACTCGCATTGGTCAATAAAAAAATGGACACCGGCTTTGCCACACCGACAGAATTGCTTCTCCCAGAAAGAGCGGTGGCAAAATTGACCGCACTCCTCGCAAAAGTGCACGAAGAAAATATGAAAATCACCACAGGTGAAGGCAGTATTCAGTTCGAAATGGACAGTTATCGTTTTCAGAGCAAACTTATCACCGAAAAATTCCCTGATTATGAGCGTGTTCTTCCCACAGAAAACGATGCAATTATGATTGCGGACACATTGGAACTTATTCACGCTGTTCGGCTTATGTCGGTTGTGAGTTCGCCGATTACAAATCTCGTAAAGTTCTCAATTTCGAAGGGCAATCTCGAACTATCAGCATCCGACCTCGATGTGGGAACAGAAGGCTCATCGGTAATATCTGTGGATTATGATGGCGAACCTTTTTCGATAGGTTTCAGTGCGAAGATGCTTTTGGACATTCTCAGACATATTCCATCGGAGCAAGTGAGATTTGCGATGAAAGATGCCACCGTTGCGTGCTTGCTCACGCCAATGCCTCAGACAGAAGAATTCGAATACACGACTGTAATTATGCCATTGCGACTGCCCGATTGATTTCTCGATTGAGCAATTATAATTTTTCTCATCCTCTCGATATGAATTTCGATGGCTCAAAAATACTTTTATGTGTTTCCGGTTCGATAGCGGCATACAAAGCGGTCTATCTCGGTCGGGAACTTTTGCGCAATGGAGCGGAAATCCGCATCGCAATGACCGAGAATGGCGCGAAATTCGTAACACCGCTGACATTTCGTGCTGCACTGTCCGCTCCTGTGATTGTCAACCAGCTCGACGAGCCAGAAAAATTCGATATGGAGCATATTTCCTGGGCGCGCTGGGCAGATTTGATTCTCGTCGCACCCGCAACAGCAAATATCATCGCAAAAGTTGCAGCGGGTATTGCAGACGATTTCGTATCCACAACAATTCTCGCAACAAAATCACCTGTTGCATTCGTTCCCGCGATGAATACCGCAATGCTTCAAAATCCAGCAACACAGCGCAATATCCGCATAGCAGAAGAACTCGGATACTATGTTATGCAAACCGATTCGGGCGCTCTCGCCTGCGGTGAAGAAGGCGAAGGAAGGTTTCCAGAAGTATCCCAAATAATCGACTTCGTGAAATATCTACTTGTCGAGGGGAAAAAACTCGCAGAAAAAAAAATTCTCATAACCGCAGGACCGACTCGTGAATTTATCGACCCCGTCAGATTTTTATCGAATCCGTCAAGCGGGAAAACGGGCATTCTCATCGCCGATGCTGCGAGGAAAATGGGCGCCGATGTCACGCTTGTTCACGGCCCGATAAATATTCCTATCCCCGATGGAATCGAATCTATTTCTGTGATTTCTGCCGATGAAATGCACAGCGCGGTGATGGACAATTTTAAAAACTGCGACTGCGCTATAATGACCGCTGCTGTGGCAGATTTTACTGTTCCGAAAAAGAGCGATGCAAAAATCAAAAAAGGCGATGGAAATTTGAAATTGGAACTCGTGCAAACAAAAGATATCCTCGCCGAACTCGGAAAAATCAAAGGGGAAAAATTTCTCATCGGTTTTGCACTCGAAACAGAAAACATCGAAGAAAACGCGCGCAAGAAACTCGCATCGAAAAATCTTGATATGATTGTTGCGAATTTGCAGTCCAAAAACACGGGTTTCGAATCGGATACGAATGAGGCATTGCTACTTTTCGCTGATGGTGAAATAAAGAAAATTCCGCTGACATCGAAGCGAAAATTGGCTAAAGAAATTTTGCGAGAATTGAGCAAAAGAATTTAATAATTTTGTCTTTTGAGCGAAAAACCTGCTGAAATGAACATTCCAACAGTAAAATAACATAAATAAATATTCGGAGAGGCAGGGATTCGCAGCCATTCGGCTGTTTCTACCGAGTTTGAATCCAAATTATGATGAAATTGGAAATTGCGCTAAACACAACATTAGATTGTAAATACAATTTCGGAGAGGCAGGGATTCGAACCCTGGGAGCCCGGTTAAGGGCTCAACCGCTTAGCAGGCGGTTGCCTTCGACCAGCTCGGCCA
>JALTEE010000181.1 GCA_027007865.1 bacterium | reverse complement strand
CGTTACACCCAATGGACAGTCTGCTTCTACCCGGGAATTCGGCAGTGACAGAGAAGATATGCCGGTTGATGTTCAAACAGATTCACATGGCAATATTTATGTTGCCGGCTATACAGACGGTGATTTTGACGGGCAGGTTAACAGTGGTTCTCAGGATATATTTTTGACGAAATTTGATACGGCAGGTACTAAACTCTGGTCAAAACTTTTTGGAAGTGAAAGTGCTCCGGAACATCAGCTGAAAAGTGATTTGGCAAGAGCAATGACCATTGCATCCAATGATGTTATCTATATAGCGGGAGATACTCAGGGTAATCTTGGCGGGAAACAAAACAGCGGTAATTATGATATGTTTGTAACAAAATTTTCAACAGATGGTTTGAATCTTGGAACGATCATGCAGGGAGGAGCCAACCTGAACAATCCTAATTACGGTGCGGCAGACCATGTCGGTGATATTACTGTCACTTCTGACGGATCGATTTATCTCTTTGGTACTACAACCGGCCAGTTTCCTGATTCCGGAAACAATGGAAATGATTATGCCCAGCTGATATTGGTCAAATTCAATCAGAATGGTACATACGCATGGGCACACCAATATGGTCCCTGCTGTGAGAACAAAGACAATGAGGCAGTAAGCATTCAGAAAGACAGTGCGGACAATCTTTACCTGCTGGCACGTGCAAACCAATATTTTACAGCCTATTATCCTACCAGGTTTCCCGAGATCGCCGCATTTAAACTCACAGAAGTCAATACGACAAAGTTTTCGCGTTTTGCAGAAAATATATTTTCTTCACTGGATGCAAGAAGTGCAGTTGAAGGGCATGGCAATATTATTGTTTCCGGTGCAGAATCCGGATTGGATGCCTATGTAAAAGAGTTTTCCTTTGATGTGTCTCTGACTGGTCCTCTGTCTGCCTATAACACTTATGGCAAATACGCCCCTGCTTCAAACCATCCTCTGACGATTGATCCTGATGACAATACGTATAGTATCAGTTTTTCAAATGAAGATATTGAAGGGGAGGAAGGCAATGGGTATGACAGTACGGTCGTCACAAAATACGGCAGTGACGGCAGCATACTGTGGATCAAACGGTTTAACAGTACAGGAGGAAACAATATTCCGACTTCTATTGCCTACTATAATGATAACCTCTATTTGTGCGGGTATACAGAGGGCAATATTGATGGCGGAAATGACAACAATGGAAGTGACAGCAAATATGGTGTACACAGGGTAGACGGCTTTGTCATGTCTTTAGATGCTGCCACCGGTACAAAGCGTTGGGTGGATCAGTTCAGCGAGGGGAACACAGATATTGTATTTATGAGAGATTTAAAGATTGACAGTCGCGGTTATCTGCATGCTATAGGCGGTAACCAGAACGCTATTGTTGTCAACACATATCAACTGGATGGGCATATTGTTTCATTCGAACAGTATGGCAGCAACATAAGTGTTCTTGGCAATATGGGACTGGCAGTCAATAATACAAGTTTGTATATTGTAGGAAGTGTTTCTGACCGGAGTGGTGATATCTTTATAGCCAAAATTGACAAATCCGCTCCTGCCGATGGAGAACTGGTGTGGAAAAAACAGCAGGGAACAGATTCATATGATGAAGGGGATGCTATTGCCATAGGTCAAGACGGTAATCTGTATATAGTTGGATTTACCTCCGGGGATCTGGATGGAGACAATATGGGTGGTACCGATATGATACTTGAATCCTATTCTCCCAATGGGGTATTGCTGGCATCACGTCAGATGGGAACACAGTCTGATGACAGGGCATATGGTATTTTTGTAGACAGTGCGGGGGGTCTTGTCGTTTCAGGCAGAACAAATGATTCGGCAGTGATTCAGCGCTACACGGTACAAAAGAGTAATGTGTTGGAGAATACACCGCTGGTCCTCTGCATAAATGAAATCCTCGGGATGGATCCCCATCATATACCTACACTCGAAGAAATGGAAAGCATAGATTATCTTAGCTGCAACAATAAAAAAGTTCTTAGTGCAGCAGGGATCGAGTATTTACCCAATTTAAGGCATCTCGATCTCGGACATAATCTTATATCAGACCTAAGTCCGTTAAGTGATTTGCTGAAGCTTGATTATTTGAATATAGCCCATAATAAAATTTCAGATATTACACCGATAGAGGACCTTAAAACACTGACGTATCTCCATTTGACTGGGAATATGATTACAGATATTTCTACCCTGGCATCTTTCACCGGACTGGAAACATTGACGATCGGTGAAAACAGGATCGAAGATATTTCGGCCCTGCGAAATATGCTCCAGTTAAGATTTCTGTCGATTGAAAAGAACAAGATAAGTGATATCAGTGTTATCCGATATTTGACATCACTGGAGATTTTATATCTGGGAGGCAACTATATTACAGATTTTTCACCTATTCCGTCTTCTGTTGAAGTACATGGTAAAGATCATCAGAACGTTCAAAGCACTTCAATCGCTGCGGTCATTAACTATTTACTCAATTAAGAGTTTTGGCTATGTTTGATGTATTCGGATCTTAAGAAAAATCCGATCTTGAAAGAGTACAATATAATATAAAAGGAGTTAAAAATGTGGTTACGTAGTTGTATATATACATTGGTGTTTCACTCAATATTGATGGCAGGAGCCGGAGATCTGGATATTACCTTTAACGGCAATGGAAAAGTAGCTACCGATATAGGCGGTATGGCACAGGCTCGCAGTGTTGTGATCCAGGAGGATGGTAAAATCGTCACGGCAGGTTTTGTATTGACGAATACAAGCGGTGACAGCAATATTTCCATACTCCGTTATGATAGTAACGGCAGCCTTGACAGCAGTTTCGGAAATGCCGGCACAGCGATGGGCACTATGGGTATTTCGAGTGAAGCAAGGTGTGTTGCACTGCAAAGTGACGGAAAGATTATTGCAGCAGGACAAAATAAAATTCTCAGAGACGGTGCATATATTTACAGAATTGTTCTGGTACGGTTTGATCAAAACGGTACAATCGATACAACATTTGGCGATAATGGTTTTGTCGTTACCGAGAGCGAGACGGGTACGCAGGCTGCGGCCAATAGTATTGCTGTTTATGATGATGATAAAATTGCAGTTGCAGGGACTACTGTAGATGATTTTATGGTGGTTCGCTATACGTCTAGTGGTTTACTTGATACTTCATTCGGGGAGAACGGTATCGTTACCACGAATGTGGGAGGCTCCGTCGATATGGCATACGGCATTGTGCTGCAAAAAGATGGGAAGCTTGTTGTATCTGGCGAAGGCGGAACATGTAACAGCAGAGACTTTATCGTGGTTCGTTATATGGATGACGGTTCACTTGATACCTCCTTCGGGGCTAATGGAATAGTGACTACGGATGTAGGGTCACAGGATTTCGGCGGAGTGGTTTCGCTTCAAAAAGATGGTAAAATTGATGTAGCAGGACGAAGCTGGGACGGCAATATTTATACTATATCATTAATGCAATACAATGCCGACGGTACACTGGACAGTACTTTTGGTGCAGGGGGAATTGTCATTACGAAATTAAGAGAATATGCGGAAGCAAATGCCATTGCCATACAAAGCGATGGAAAAATTCTCCTAACCGGGGGAAGCGATGATGGTTCCAATACGGATTTTGCCTTGGTTAGATATGATAAAAATGGTATACCGGATAAAACATTCGGTGAAAATGGTACAGGAATTGTCTATACGGATATGGGAGGCGTAACGGAATTTGCATACGGTATTGCCATACAAAGTGACGGTAAAATTGTCATAGCCGGGTTTATTGATAATATGGCAACTGACTGGGAGGTAGGTCTGGCCCGTTATGATGGCTCAAAACCGTTGCCGTCATCTGGTGGATCGATGCCGGCTATTTACTATCTGCTTCAGTAAAAACTAAAGGAAATAGGCAGAGAGTATGTTATAATTATTAAAAAAGTAGGAGTGAAAAGTATGTTGTTAAAAAGTTTTACCAAACCGTTAATAGGTATTTTATGTGTTTCGTCATTGTTTGCAGAAGTAGGGATGGGGCCCATAAATCCCAAATTTGTGCAATATCAGAAAGAAAAAGAGCGTGTGCATACATTTGGTGCATCAAAAATTCAAACGTCATCATCGAGTATGGAAACCGGATGGATGCCTTCTCCGATGACAGAAGAAATACATAAAAGCAGACAGACAAATCAGACAAACACTCGAAAGCTTGGCAGCAGTTATCCGGCAAAATTTGACTTGAGTGATCCCAATCTTGATCATGACAGAAGTGATTCTCTTCTGACACCGGTTAGGAACCAGGCCAATTGTGGTGTGTGCTGGGCTTTTGCCGCCTATGGTGCCTATGAGGGGCAAACCAAGATAGATACGCTGGGCAGCTTTGATTTTTCAGAACAGAATCTGAGATATACAAATGGAACAGAATGGAGTAATAATGACCCATGCAGCGGCGGGAACCTGCCTATGGTGACAGCTTATCTTGTTCGCGGCGACGGACCGGTGAGCGAACACGATGACCCGTATGATCTATCACCAGGCAATACCTATAATCCCGATGCAAAAGCGATACGTTATGTCGATAACGTTCTGGAACTTCCGTTAAGGAATTTTCAGGCTAAAACAGATATTGATTATATCAAGAATGTACTGTATACCCTGAAAAAACCGTTGTATGTTTCGCTTCAGGTAGGTTTCGGTACCGCTGGAGAAACGGGAAAAAGTGTTTGGGACAGCGATACCAAATCATTTTACTGCAACGGTAAAGGGGATATCTGCCAAAGTAACCATGCCGTTGTGATTGTGGGATGGGATGATACTTACAGGGCACAGGGGCAGACCGGCGCTTTTATTTTAAGGAACAGCTGGGGCAGTACATGGGCAGGAGACGGATATTTTTATGTTCCCTATAATGATGACAGTATTGCACTCAGCGGTACGATCGCCTATTTTGAAGACTGGAAAGACAGTCAAATACATGCAAACAAGATATACGAGTATGATACTCTACCGGCAGTTCTGGGATGGGGCTATACAGATGCCACACCCATGTGGGGGGCAAATAAGTTTACTATTGAACATGACGCCGTTGTAACAGCGGTTGGATTTTACGCAAGAGGCTCGGGGACAACGTATGAGATCAAATTATACCAAACAATGAGTGGAAACGGTGAAACGATTGTTTTTTCCGGGCAGCTGGGCAGTACACAGAGCAGCAGTTCTCCCATAAAAAGAGGTTGGCATACGGTAAAGCTTACTCAGCCGGTCTCAGTTGTTAGCGGGCAAAGTCTTATTGTGCAGGTTAAATTTTCCACACCAAGCGGATATTCCCTGCCTATCGAAGGTGATGTGTCTGGCTATGTGGATGCAACATATGCACCGGGAGAAAGCTTTTGGTCTTCTGACGGTACAAACTTCCAGGACGTAAGCGATATGATGACAGATTATATTGGTGATCCCAATATAGCGATAAAGGTTTTGGCGGATGAAGATCAGCCAGGGCCTGTGCCAAGCCATACAACGCTTGTGCCTGTTTTATCGTATCTTTTGTTTTAGAGGGGGAAAAGGTGCGCCGCGTGAATATTGTTGACAAACAAAGGAGGAGATAAAATGTTTGATTTCAATGTAAAAAAAGCTGTTTCATTTACCATGCTGCTGTTGCTTCTTTCTGTTCCTTCTTTCGGACGGGAAATGACATTTTTACCGGTGTATGATAATTTGCTTTATTATGCTTCCGCAGATGAGTCAACCGGGGATACTGTCTATCCTGCATCTTACAATGGTGTAGGCAAGTCCCGCGATTACAGTATGAATGAGTTTTGGGTGTATGAGAGTATTTTCTGGTTCGATCTTTCAAGTATTAACGGTAAAAAAATCAAAAGTGCCCGTTTGATACTCTCTCCTGCAGTATTGGCCGGTGATCCTGAAGATGCTTACAATAATACTTATTATGAAATAAGGGTTGTTGCAGAACTATGGGATCCCAGGACGGTTACTATAAATAATGCACCGGCATATTATACTGGCTATTATGTACCTTTTAATGTCCCGACTTCGACGGTTCCTGTCTCACTAAATGTAACAGATGCTGTAAAATACTGGGCAGATGGCACGTATCCAAACTATGGTTTTCGGCTAAGGGACGGAGGAACATATCTGCCTGACCGTAGTTTTGTCTGGTCAACCATGTTTGGATCACAAGAAAAAAAGGGGACCGTGCCGCCTGAACTGGTAGTAACTATTGAAGACGGCGGCGGTTCGGTTGTTTCGACAGTGATTGTTCCTTTACTGCTGTTGCAGTAAAAGAACCGACCAACCGAGAGGGCAAGGTACTTGCCTTACGATACATTAAATAAAAAGAGGAGAAAATACAATGAAAAAGACAACAGTATCGGTCGGAGTTTGTTTTGCTTTGGCGATGTGTGGAGGTATGCCTTTATATGCTGCTCCCGCCTCTATGAAAGCACCCAATATCCAATCAGTAAAAAGCAGTCAACCCGCCTGGAATATAGGTACTGATAAAAATGGCAATGAGTATGTGAAGGGAGAAGTTATTGTCAAATATAAAAACCAGGTAAATCTTAACAGAGTATCGAGTGTCATAGGCAGTGCCAATGTATCGAAAATCAAAGAATTTAAAACGCTGTCCAATACATTGAAAAAGACGTTGATACAGATCCATTCTGATACGTTTTCAACAGAAGAACTGATACAGGAATATCAGAATGATCCGGATGTTGAGTACGTGGAACCCAATTATATCAGACACCCCAGTAAAATTCCGAATGACCCCAAATTCAATCTTCTCTGGGGACAGCACAATACTGGTCAGACTGTCAATGGAACATCCGGAACGCCCGGTAAAGATATGAAGGCACCTGAAGCATGGAATAAAACTACGGGAAGCAAGTCGATTGTCATTGCCGTTATCGATACAGGCGTTGACTACCTGCATGAAGACCTCGCAGCCAATATGTGGGTAAATACCAAAGAGATACCCGGAAACGGTATAGACGATGATCATAATGGTTATGTGGATGACGTACATGGAATTAATGCCATTGATGACAGCGGTGACCCCATGGATGTCGTTTTACAGCACGGAGGGCATGGAACACATGTTGCAGGTACCATTGCTGCGGTGGGAAATAATGGAATTGGCGTGGTAGGTGTAAGCTGGAACGCAAAAATTATGGCACTTAAGTTTCTGGGACCACAAGGAGGAAAAGATTCAGATTCTATCAAGTGTATGGAATATATGATTGCCGAGAAGGACCGTGGTGTGAATATTGTGGCATCCAATAATTCATGGGGAGGTCCAGGAGCATCCCAGGCAGTCAAAGATACGATTGCCGCAACTGTCAATAAAGGTATTTTATTTATGGCAGCAGCGGGTAATGACGGGTCTGATAATGATTCCAAGCCCAGTTATCCGGCTTCCTACGATCTAAGCGGTATTGTTGCGGTAGCTGCGACAGACCAGAATGATGAATTGGCCTCTTTTTCAAACTATGGAAGAACGTCTGTTGATCTTGCCGCACCGGGAGTCAATATTTACAGTACAGTACCGCGTGAATATCAACCCAAGACAGGAGACATCTCGTTTGATGACATTGAAGGACCCATAACACCGGGATGGGGATTTGACGGTACTCATAACAGTTGGGGTGCGACTGACAATGGTGAAATATTTGATCAGGCAGGCTTTCCTCCCCCTCCCAGTCCTACCCATTTTCTAAGTGACAGTCCAGGTGCTAACTATCTTCCCGGGGTAGAAGAGTATGCTTATAAATGTGTGGATTTGTCCAATGCGCCGAAGCATACGTATTTTGCTTTTAGCGCGGCACATTATATTCAAGCGACGGATCATGGGTATGTGCTCTTAACCGGTGACAGTGGCAACAGTGTCAATCTTGTTGAAGATTTTGGGGGCGGTACAGCACCGGATGTATGGCACTATAATTACACCGTAGAAATACCTGACAGTTTAAAAACTTCAGGGTTTTGTTTTATATTTGATCTAATATCTGATGCAAATAGCAAGGGGGCTCCCGGTATGCTCTTTGACAATATAGGTATCGGGACAAAATTGACAAGTGCTTACGGCTTTAAAGACGGGACATCTATGGCGACACCACAGGTGACGGGAGCTGCCGCGTTAATAGCTTCGATATGCGGTAAAGAAACACCTTTACAGCTAAAACAAAGAATACTGAGCACTGTAGACCCTGTAGCTTCCCTAAATGGAAAGATGACGACAGGAGGCAGACTGAATGTCAATAATGCTATTAGCAACTGTGGGCAGAAGCCTTCATACGTACCTCTTGTGCCTGTTTACTATCTTTTAGGTATGTAAAAAAGATTCAGACTGTTCAAAAGAAGATATCGCATGCCCCTTACTCCTGAGTGAGACTATTTGTCTCATTTGACATTGATGCGTTTATGATACGATGTTTATGGGGTACGGGCGTGGATATAAACAATTGATTTGTATTGTTTAGAAAAAATAACGTGTACTATAAAAATGCAACCAAAGTTGCATTCAAATTCCCCCAATCTCTTTTATAATTCTTTTAGATTTAGTCTATAGGGCTAAGCGTTTAAAATAGTAAGGAGTCAAAAATGTTAATTACAAGATACAATCCATATAACGAAGCAAAAAAAAGTTTTGATCTGTTCAATTCATTGATGCAGAATTTTGATGTGGCAAGAGAAGAGGGTGCCATTGCCTCTTTTGTGCCGAGA
>JALTEE010000180.1 GCA_027007865.1 bacterium | reverse complement strand
CCTTCAGGAAGCGGAACCAACGGAACATGTGATGATCCTGGAAATGTTATGTTTTCAGATTTCTTTAATCCAGGCTGTTGGATATTTAATCCTCCTGGATTAAATAATGATACAGGAAAATGTAATAATGTAACAGTATGTAATTGGAATGCTACATCAAACACTTGCGATGAAACACAACCACTTGATAAGGGAATTCAGTGTTCTGATATAAACAATTCAGAGATGTGTAACAAGATTCCTGTACTTTCTAGTTGTTGCTCTTGGAATGGAACTGGATGCGAGGATGCACCATACACAACAGCATGCTGGGACAATATGCCTGAGCCTCCAGAAGGAGCAATGTTCTGTGATGATTATAAAGCAACATCAAACGGAACATTATGTAATCAGATAGCAGGAGCTCCCTGGTATATGCCTTGTGAATGGAATGTTTCTGGTAATGAGAAATGTACATTTAAAGCAGATGATATGTTTGGTGGAGATGCCAAAGATTTTGATTTTATGGATATTGGATCTCAATCCAATTGTGAAGCAACAGGAGGTGTATGGAAATCAGAAAAATATACAGATCCATTTGGTGCTGTTCATACAGACCACTGGTGTGACATGGACTTTGGAATGGATCATCAGACATGTAATGATGCATGTTGGGCTTGTGAACAGCAGGATAATGGATCTGACTGGGCAAATGCATCTGTAGCACGAGCAGCGTGTGAAAATTCAGGTGCTAATGTAAGCTGTGTATTCCATGCAGATAATAATTCCATGAATCACTTTGGTTGGTGTGATATGAACATATCTGCATTTACTGATTTACAAAACCATTCTGCATTCTCTTTTGAAGATTGTATGGGTTTTGTGGATACAGACGGAGATGGATTGCCTCCTTCTGAAGACCCAGATTGTATGGACTTTATGAAAGCAGGTTATATTGAAGCTGAAACAGGAATAGATTGTGATGATAACATAGACAATGATGGTAATGGATTAACAGACTGTGCTGATCCTGGATGTATGTATGATCCATATTATTGTGGTGCATCAGATTATGCAAATGACACAACTCCTCCAATAGTCACTTGGATGAATGTTGATAAATTCAAAGAGGGAGCATTTGTTTCAATTACAACTGATGAACCTACAAATGCCACACTTCTCTTTTATTACAATGACTCGACATGCAATAACATCAATCAAACAATATTAGACAAGAAACTAGAAAATGACTGGACCTTAGATGATTATGATATATGGCACGGTCTTCCAATGGACAATCTCTATTTTGGAGAGAAAGGATGGGGAAATCTTATTGACTCAAACAAAACATATTATTTCAAGACAATATTGTGTGATCAATCTGGAAACTGTGCAAACAGCACATGCACTAATTTCACAACACCAAGTAATTCTAGTGAATATGCAATTGGATTTGACTTGCCTCCTCCTGCAGATGACACAACAGCACCACTTGGAAAAGTGAATGTTAAATTTGATTGGGATGGTGATGGAAATTTTGATGCTAATATAACTGGAAACACAGGACATAAAATCAATGAAACAAAAGGAAGAGATGTAAACCTGAAATTTGAAAATCCTGATGCATCAGCTCCATGGGCTATTGATTTCCACGGTGCTAATTTCCTGCAAGCTCAAAGCCTAAATGTAACAGACGCGTTTATTGTAAATGAGACATCAAGCGGGGACTATTTAGTTGGTATGAAAAAAGCTAAATGGGATGAACTAGCTCAAAAATTAGGTGTAGACTCAGTCAATATAACTATTCCAGAAGGAATTCCTGCAAACACATCAACACATAAATATACTGGAAAACTGAGCCACTGTCCTGATAATGCAACTAGTGAAGATGATCCAAGATGTATAAACATAACAATGAGTGATGTTGATTGTTCATTTACAACAAACAGCACAATATGCAGCATACCAACATCAATAGGTTTCTCAGTATTTGCAGTATTTATGGCAGAAACAATTACAGAAGTGCAAGACAACAGTAACACTGGAGGAAGTGGTGGAAGCACAGGTCCAGTCACAACAACTGTAACAAATCCATCACAGTCACAGATATGGGATACTATTTCAGCAGACACAACACAAACAATGTCGATATCACAGTCAGAAATAGCATTTACTGAATTAGATATAACCGTAAACAACACTCTGTCTGATGTAAGCATAAAAGTGGAATCAATACCCTCTGAAAATCTTGTAGATAACAAGCCAGAATCAGTTGATAGTGCTGCAGAAGGCAATATATACCAATATCTGCATATACAAGAGACAAACATAAATTCTTCAGATGTTGATAAAGCAGTTATTAAATTCAAGGTAAATAGGTCATGGTTGACAGAAGAAGGAGTTAATTCATCTGATATTGTGCTATCAAGATACGCTGATTCAAAATGGAATGATCTGACAACAGCACAGACAGGATCAGACAGCAATTATGTATCTTTTAAAGCAGAATCTCCTGGATTAAGTTATTATGCAGTAAGGGCTGTTGCAGCAGCATCTGAAACAGAAAATGTAACATCAACCCCTGCTGTCACTGAAAAAGAGAATATAACTACTGTAAAAAAAGAGATTGAAAAAACTCCTGTGAACTATACATGGATAGGCATAGCAATAGTTATAGC
>JALTEE010000179.1 GCA_027007865.1 bacterium | reverse complement strand
AGCATATACAGCAGTCGCAGCAGGTTTCAATCCACGCACGCGCAAAGGGTGCGACTTGCAATTTCGGGCAACACCCGCCGTTGCTGGTAGTTTCAATCCACGCACGCGCAAAGGGTGCGACGTCGCAGCAGGCACGATGACATCAATCCAACTGGTCGTTTCAATCCACGCACGCGCAAAGGGTGCGACCATAAATTCTTATGGCGGGCAGCGGCGCAGCGAGTTTCAATCCACGCACGCGCAAAGGGTGCGACCCGGCGGCGAAACAACCCCCAACCACGACAAAAGTTTCAATCCACGCACGCGCAAAGGGTGCGACCCACATACGCTGCGGCACTGGCCACCAATCCATGTTTCAATCCACGCACGCGCAAAGGGTGCGACCAAATTAAGGCTCAAGTCATTTTTGGGGTGGGCTTGTTTCAATCCACGCACGCGCAAAGGGTGCGACGTAGAGCTCGCCGCAGATCGACAAGTCGAGCAAGTTTCAATCCACGCACGCGCAAAGGGTGCGACTTGCAATCTCGGGCAACACGCGACGCTGCTGATAGTTTCAATCCACGCACGCGCAAAGGGTGCGACGCCATACAATCAAATGCACAATCTATAAGCCCTAAAACCGACCTTTCTGCGAAATACAACTATGTTATATCTCAAAAAAATAAATACATTATGTTTTATGAACGCAAGGTCTTTTAACAAAAACACTTATCAATTTTGCGAACCTTACCGAAAAATTATGTCTAATATAGGTTCGCAAAACTATACGATAATCGGTTCATCAAAATCGACTATCCTCTTCGTTCCGTAGTGCTCAACACGCTTTTTCCAATTGCTTCCTAAAAAGTAAAACCGCAAACTATCCTCCGCGAGATTGGCTTCATCGAGGAGCCGTTCCTTAAACACAGCCCACTGCGCAGGGTCCACTACGCATTCGAAAACTGAATTCTGCACGCGCTGACCAAAATCCTTACAGATTTTCGCTACATGCCTCAACCTGCGACGGCCCTCGGAAGTTTCCGTAGAAACATCATAACTTACTACGACAAGCATCATTCACCTCCATATGAATGGCGGATATCCATCGATATCCCCTCGGATATAGCGAGCAAGCAACATCGCTTGAATATGCGGCAATAATCCAATCTCTATTCGCTCACCGATGAAAGGATGCAAAATCTTTTCCTTTTTCCGCTCCTGATAGGCAATTATTACTTTCTTCCTCGCCTTCTCCGTCATTATAACGGCTCCTGATTCGGTCGTCCTAAAATCTTTTGCCTGCACCTGCTTCAAGTTCACGAGCGAAAGAGCGATTCTATCCGCCAAAATGGGACGAAATTCCTCCATCACATCGAGTGCTAAACTTGCTCGCCCCGGTCTGTCCGTATGCAAAAAACCGACATACGGATCAAGACCAACGGATTCCAATGCAGATTGAACATCAAGTCTCAACAATGTATATAGAAAAGATAATAAGGCATTCATATTGTCTTTCGGCGGACGACGATTCCTTCCCTCGAATAAAAACGACTCCTTCTGCGCCACTATCAGATTGTCGAAAACCTCGAAATAATTGCTTGCTGCATTTCCCTCTATTCCTCTGATTTTATCCAATGCGTTTTCCCATTCGAGCATTTTTAAATACTCTCCGAGCCTCGACACAACACTTTCGATTTTGTCGCCGTCGACTTTTCCAGAATGGTCGCGAATCGCCCTTTGCAAAACCACCCTCGAATTCGCTATTTTCCCCGCAATGAATGACTTCGCTAAATCGGAGGAAAACGATACATCGTCGGCATATCTATACTGTTGCCTTCGCAAAAGCACATTCCCGTGTGTGCTCCCGTGAACACGAGCGAGAAATCTTCCCGTTTGTGATAGAAATGTTATCGAAACTTTGTTATCGTTGCAAAACGACATCAGATACGGGCTACAAGAAACATAACCGAAACATACAATCGAACCGATATTGTGAATGGGCAATTGTATTTTGGTCTCATCGCCAACCTTCACGACGACCGTTTCGCCTTCCTTTTTGAGATACGAACCTTCTGTCATCACGAATAGGGTATTCAGGTATTTTCTCATATTTCCTCCCGAAAAATTCTGGACAAATACCTCTTTGCAGATTTACCTCCAACCACTTCCGGCATACATACTTCCAGCAAAGAGCAGCTTCGACATTTCCTTTCGTATTTTGCCGGTGGTGTTTTCCCGTCTTCGAATAGTCGATGCAGTCTTTCTGCTGAAATTTCCGTCAAATTACGCAGTTCCTGGTCGAAATCGATATCCTTACGCTTTCTTGTTTTACCATAAAACAGCGCTCCGCTCTCGATTTTCACATTCAGCATTTCCTCCAGACAGATTGCCTGTGCGCAAAGTTGCACCTCGTCGCATCTGTTCCTTTTCGGTCTCCCGTGCTTGTATTCCACAGGAAAAGGCAGCCATAAGCCTCTCTTGTTAGGTAATTTCACTCCATCCCCATCCTTTTCGACACGATGAAATTCGACTACATCTGCTTTCCCTGATAATCCCAACCGGAAACTGTGAATTAGCAAACTGAATGCCTCTATGACATCTTTTCTGGATTCGCTTTTTTGCTGGTGAACTTGTTCGTGCATCTGCTTGCCCTCGACCGTCAATCTATTTTCGTCCCAAAGGCATTCGATATGGATTAACGCGCATTGCCTTTCGCAAAACAGCAGATGCTGAAGTGCGGAAAGTGGAAGCAATTCATCCTCCGAATACATATTCCCTCCGAGTGTGATTAGATGAGGTATCCCGCCTGAACGGGATACCCCATAGCCATCGTCTAAATTTTCACATCTATCGTCACACCTTTGGGCATATCCGACTGCGAAGGGACGATTATCCTATAGTCGTTGAAACTTCTTGCGGGAGCATCCTCGTGATTAGGTTCGACTTTAACTATATCGAATAATTTGTGTGCGGGTGCATTTCCGAGAGCCGATTCGTGCTTGAAAACTATGAGTTTTCTCGGTGCCATCATACCTCGCGCAGCGGAACGGTCGTGCTCGAACATATTGAGAAGCGCTTCCCAGAAAAGTTTGAGGTCTTCTTCGGAAAAACCTGTCTTTTGCGCAAGATTTGCAGAGATAAAACCTTCTGTGCGGTAAAGGGCATAGGGAACGATGTATTTGCGACCCATCATATGTTCCTTCGATGCTTCCTTTTCAGATGTCACCGCTACACGAGTTATAGTTATTTCCATTGGAACAATTGGCTCGATACTTTTAGCAAATGTCATTTGAATAGGTCCCTGAACGACGCCAGCAGACGGGTCGGTGGACATAACCGCTCCGAATGTTCGGATATCGTAAAAATTACTGCAGAGCCATCCTTGAGCTTGTCCTACAACATCGCCCGACATAACTCCTTTCTTGCTTGGCGGTTCGATTCCGAGCGCTTTGTATGCTTCTTCGTGAAATCTGTTCAATACGGCATTACTCATAACATAAATTCTATATGGTGACTGATTTTGTCTTTTGAGCGTCACATAATCTCTCACTTTTCTCTTCAGGCAGACATCTGTGACGATACCGTGGTTTGTCTCCGGGTCGATGCGCGGCATATTCCCTGCGTCGGGGTCTCCGTTCGGGTTGCCATTCTCGACATCGAACAGATACACGAATTCGTAACGATTGTTAATGATGTTTGACATTTTAGCCTCCTTTTGGCATAAGTTTTTTTAGTTTTTACTGTTCATTTGTTTCTGTTTCTTCTACTTTCTCGTGTTTTTTAAACAGGTCGTTCCTCTGATGATAGTAGCCTATCGCGAAAAGCCCCTGTTCTTGCAACGGGAGATGAGCAGGGAATTTCCTATCGGGAAGGTTTTCCATAATTTCGGCGGTAAGCCTATCGTATCTGGTACCGTGCTCCCCTTTTGCAATGTGATGTTGCGTCAATGACAGCAGAAGTGGAAAAACTTTCTGCGGCGTAGCAGATGCCGAACCGAAATATCTTTCCCTAATGGTTTCGTTGCTCGCATCTTTTTGTGCAGCTTCGAGAACTGCAAACAACCTGCCGAGAAGATACGGGATTTCCCTGTTATCTTTGTTCAGCGACATACTTACCTCCTTGTTGTGATTTCTTGTCAAAACTCCTTTGATGAGCGATGCGCGATGGTAGTTGACTTTCTGGTCCGCGCGGATACGCCCAATGATTGCAGATAATAAGGACTCGGGATAATTACCTCCTGTCAAAATCGAGCGCATCAGTTCGCCACTCAGAAGAGGAGGGATATTATCCGATTTATGTCCGACAGCGGTCTCGAGAAGCAAATGCCAAATTCCCGGATTCTCGAATTCGTTATCGAACTGCTTTTCTATCGCGATATCCGAAAAGTGCTTACCGATTTTCACCGCGATATCCTCTACAGTGGAGGCATACCAGAACCTTACGGAAATTCGCGAAGCATTGGGCGAAAGACCGAGAACATAGAATCTAACATCCTTGTCCGTCCCGATAGTCATTGGCATCTCCCCCTTGCGAATGGCGGAGAAAAAGTCTTTTAAGTCCTTCGTGGTGGATTTATCCTCTTCTAATTCACTTGTGGTAGGAGGATTGATTAAAACTCCGAAAAGTTGTTCCATTTTCGTTTTTCGTTCAGCCCAGAAAACGGTGGTCGCATCGCCAATCTGTATTTTCTGTTCGCTTCCACGCCGTAGGAGATAGTTCAGGGCAGTGGTATATTCGAACGCTGCCTCTATGCTTACAGGTGCGTTGAAACTCTGCTCCTTGCCGTAGGATTCGAATGCATCGAGATTGAAACTAATGATATTCGCACCACTGGGTTGCGCTCCCTGAACTCCCTTTATGGATGAGTGAAGTCTCGTTATCTGGGATTTATCACCAGTGACAAGACATATCGCTTCGTATTCTATCTCTTTGCTTTGTAAGTGTTCTTTCCATGCTTTTTTAATCGCATCTCTTTCGTGAAAATACTGTTTTTCGCCGTCGAATTTAAATACAACATTTCTGCCCGCCATTTCGTCCCAGTATTTCAACTCTGTTGCCTTTTCAGGATTCCAATTGTCGAGGAAATTGAGAAGAGCTCTCATAGCTTCATCATCTATGTTGTCGCCGATTTGATGGTGAAGTTCCTTAAACGCATCGAACATATTCCAAGGTCTATCCTTATCCTTGTGCACTTTGGCATCTACAGCAAGAACATATGCGGTATTATCCCACATAAAATTTGGAGCGATGTTGACAGAGCGTTTTACTGATTGAGGAACGAGCATTCTTCGAGAGATAGGCTTTTTTCCCGATGTGTCACGAACATCTTCCACCGATACGAGATTGCCGTTCTTATTGAGAACCAATGCGAAATCTATTTTCTCACTGCTGAAGCTGAATTCTGGAATTGCATCCTTTTTGTCGGGCTCGGCACGAAGGCGGTCGTAGTATTGTTTCAGTGCGGTAAGTATCATCGCAGCACCTCCTCGCTATCGGGATGAGGAACTTCTATTACGCCATCCACCATCTTTGCGCGGAAAAACATCGCATCCATATTTCGCTCGAAGTCGATGTCGTAGAGCATAATTCCGAGGTCCCTTTCGCCCTTTATTTCAGAGTTTGGGATTTTTTCGTCGTCCTCGATAAGTTCGAAGTGTGCGGAAAACTCTCTCGTCCCGAGATATGGCTGTTTGAAGCATCTGCCTTTTTTCGCCCTTCGGCGAAAATTATCGATGTGCTTTCCAGCGCTTCTATCGTCGGCAGTGCGATTGGAAATATTGATACCTTTACTTTCCAATTTTTCATCGGACAATACATCGAAATAAGCCTCGATTATGTATTCTACATCTTTCAAAACAGCTGCTGCTCGCTGCTGGCGGTCATTTTCCACGAACAATACTGGCGGAGATTTTGCCCTCTTCATAGCGGATTTTACATTGCCCAACGATATTTTGCTTGCGACCTCATTCCGTCTGATGTTCGTGAATTTGATAGGCTTTATCACTCTTATTTTCTCCACAATCCACCGGATAGATGGTTTCCAGTAAATCGCTTCGAGAATGGCGCGCGCCGCTGATGGCGTCATAACATCGTAGCTGACGCGCTCCACTTTCATCTCGGGGCGGGTGAAACAGGCATAGTCACCCCATACTTTGAGTTTTACGCCGTACATCGACATCACCTCCTTAATTTAGGTTATTGTGCTCTCGGTTTTCATATATGTGGGGTCATCGGTTTTCAAACCGAGTTCGTTATCATATAGACTTTTGTTAATTAGGACGAAATATCTTTCGTGAAGTAATTCCAAATTGTGCCTAATAGAATTATGTTCTTTTTTCGGAATCGATACCGTATATCTTTGCAGTTTGCGTAAGGATTCCCAATCTGAAAAATCAGGTTTTTTCAGATTGTCTATTATCTGTCTGCATTTTTTATCGAATGGAATTATAACTGGAATATAGCGGTCCTCGATGAGTTTGAAAGAAGTTCCAATTTTTCGGAATGGAAAATTCAATCTTTTAAAATCATCGGATAAATTCTCTATTATTTTCTTCTCATCTAATCCGTTGTTTTCCACAGAACTGCGAGACCAGTAATACAGTGCGAAATATTCTCTAACTGCTTCGAGCGAAAATATATCCATTTTTTCACTCTGACATTTTCTCAATATTTCCTGTCCTTTCTGAGCTGTCTGTCTCAAATAACCCGGCGGAGGTAATTTTTCAGTCTCGAATACATATAGTTTCCCTCGATTAGCCAATTTTCCTTCCCTATTGCATCTTCCCGCTGCTTGAGCGATTGAATCGATTCCTGCGATTGCCCGATAGACGACGGGGAAATCTATATCCACGCCTGCCTCGATAAGCTGCGTGCTGATTACTCTACATTTTTCGCCATTTGCCAAGTTTTCTTTTATCTTCGCGATGACCTGCGAGCGATGCTCCGGGCACATCAGGGCAGAAAGATGATATGCGTTCGGTTCATCCTCAATCAGCTTATATAATTCTCTTGCCTGTCTGCGAGTATTTACAATGCAGAGGACTTGCTTATGCTTTCTGATTTTTTCCGCGAGCTCCTCATTTGGCAATTTCCCCAATATATCTACATCGACACGCTTGAATACCTCATCTTCATATAGTTTCACTCTATCCTCGATTATTTCCCTGACATTTTCTAACCCCGTTATCAAATCGGGTTTTTCCAATGCGGGCTGAGTAGCGGTGCATAGAACAACTGTCGTATTATAGTGGTCTGTCAGTTCTCGAAGACTTTCTATGCAGGGCTGAAGTAGATTTACAGGTAGTGCCTGAGCCTCGTCGAGGATGACGACACTGTTCATTATGTTATGCAATTTGCGACACTGTGATGGTCTGTGGCTGAAAAGCGATTCGAAAAACTGCACATTCGTTGTTATTATAATCGGTGCATCCCAGTTTTCTGCTGCGAGTTCGTATCTTTCTAATTCATCTCCTGAAAGCTTCTCTCTATCGAAATTGCTGTGATGTTCGATAACGGCATATCTCAAATCGCCGAGTGCATCGCGGAAAACATTGGCATTCTGCTCGATTATGCTCGTATAAGGAATAACATATATCACTCTTTTAAGATTGTATTTTATGGCGTGCTTCAAAGCGAAAGCGAGAGATGAAAGAGTTTTCCCTCCGCCCGTGGGAACGGTTAGCGAGAATAGACCTGGCTTATATTCCGCTGCTCGACGACAGTCTTTCAAAATTTGCGCTCGCCTCATATTGATTGGGCTATCGGAAGCTTTTTGTGATAGTTGCAGCAGGTAATCGTCGAGTTTCTCATTGATTTCTGTAAGCGAAGGATAATTTTCGCGCAGATTCTTATTTTCAGGATGTTCGAAAAATTCGGCATCGAGTCTATCCGCATCGACGAGACAGGAAAAAAGCATTCGGATGAAGAACGAAACCGCGAAAGCGGTAGCTTTGTTATTCCCCGAACGAATAAGCCATTTGATGTCTTCGTTGTTTAATTCTGGAATTTCCGTTATTTCAGATTTATACGCTGAGTAATCGCCGATTTTCGTGTTATTCTTAGTTAATCTCCATTCGAGGCAGGAACGCTCATCGCTTTTGCCATCCGGCAAGCCCGAATGATGTCCTGCTATTGCGTAAGCGATAAGTTTTCCGATTTGCTCGCCATATAATAATACAGATTCTTTTGCTCCAGCAGTAGAGTGGTCGATTTTGCCATGCTTCTTTCGCTTTTCCTTTTCATCTTCCAGTCTCACATATTCCTGGAATTCATCTTTATATTTCCCAATATCGTGAAGAATTCCCGCGGTATATATCCAGTCTTTCCAATCGAAAATTTTGCAGAATTTATATGCTTTTTCAGCTACACCTGTGAGATGTTTAATTAAGCACTGCGGTTTCTCCGATGTTTCGAGAATATGAGCAATAAAACGACATTCACTATTTTTCATATTCACCCCCATTTTTATGCAATTAACTATAAAGTAATAAAATAGAATTCCCAAAAACTTGAAAGAACATTTCATTTATTTATCAAAAAAAGCGTGTTTCTTACATACCCTATATCCCAAATTTTCAAACCAACGCAGTAAAATAATCTCAGGGTGGATACCATGTATGTAAAGAGTCCATTTTTTAAGGTTGAGAACAGTTGATTATAAAGGAGATGATAATCAGATTTTAGATTTTGGATTGTGCCATTTTTATTTTCGCTATATTTCGCGTAAAATATTCAACTGTATGTAATATAAGATGTTACATCAATCATTATGCCTATTTTTACGTTTTCGGGGGTTTTAAATTTTCAGCCATCAGAAAGG
>JALTEE010000178.1 GCA_027007865.1 bacterium | reverse complement strand
AGTTATATCTTAATGGGTTGCAATATGTTAAAACGGCTAACATTGTGGATTTTTGGTATTATGCTCGTTCTGCTTATTATGAATGGGTGTGTTCCGCTCGTCAGACCTACCGAGGGCGAGAAGCCATCGAAGCGTGCCGAAGAACTGCTGGCGGAAGCGCAAAGGCTGTATGGAGACGGTGTAATCTACAATATGCGCGGGCAGTGGAGCGATGCGAGTAAAACATTCGACAGTGCGCTTAAAATTATTTCTCAACTCGACCTGGAAAACGACGATGCAATTGCTGAACAGGTAGATGTTCTGCTGCGGGAAATTGCCTACGACTACCGTTTCACACTATCTCAATCGGAAACTCTCACAGTCGAAAGTTCGCCTGTGGTTCTATCGCTTGCCTTGTCTGATAAGCCATTCAGTGATTTAACGCAGCAGCGTCTCAAACAATTGATGCAAGAACTCCCACAAACAGCGGCAGAAGTTCCTCACGATTTCCCGATTGTGTGGAACGATAGGGTTAAAGAGAAAATAGTTTTTTTCCAAACGGAAGCCAAAAAGCCTCTCACACGCTGGCTTGCTCGCTCACATAGATATCTGCCGATGATACGAAAAATATTCGCCGAAGAAGGTATTCCGCAGGACCTCGCATATCTGCCGCTCATCGAAAGCGGTTTCAATACCAGTGCGTATTCTTGGGCGCACGCTGTCGGAATATGGCAATTTATCCGTGGGACAGCAAAACATTTCGGACTTCGCGTAAACTGGTGGCTCGACGAACGACGCGACCCCGAAAAATCGACACGAGCCGCGGCAAAATATCTTAAAAGATTGCATAATATGTTCGGAGACTGGCATCTCGCGCTCGCTGCATATAACTGCGGAGAAGGAAGAATTGCCCGCTCTATGAAAAGGCAAGGTAAAAATTCATACTGGGAATTAGATTTGCCAACGCAGACGGAGAACTATGTCCCGCTTTTCATAGCAGCGTTGCTTATTGCAAAAGCACCACAGAGATACGGTTTCGATGTTCCTGAGCAGGAGAAACCACTCGAAAGTGATGTAGTTTGGATAGATGAAGTCGTCGATTTAAAACTCGCTGCAAAGTGCGCTAATACGAGTTATGACACGATAAAGATGCTTAACCCGGAACTTGTTCGCAGTTGCACACCGCCTAAAATCGACAGATATCCGCTAAAAGTCCCGAAGGGCAGAGGAGCATTCTTTGTGGAAAATTATTCAAAGATTCCCGAGGCGGAAAAAATGGCGTGGCACAGACACAAAGTGAAAAAAGGCGAAAGCCTTTGGACGATTGCGCGGCGATATGGAACTTCCGTTCAAGCATTGCTCGATGCGAATAGTATCAAAAAGAGCAATCGACTGATGCCGGGACAAAATTTACTCATTCCTGTCGATAGAGCGACAGCGGATAAAATCGCATCCTCGTCTCGCTCGAAATCATCGAGCGGTGCAATCCCTGCAAAATACACTGTTAAAAAAGGCGATTCGATATATAAAATTGCGAAGAAACTCGGTGTTTCAAAAGACGAACTTCTTTCATCGAACGGACTAACATCGAAAAGTGTGATTGTTCCAGGACAAGTTCTAAAAGTTCCAGGCGGAACTCGGACTGTGTATCACACTGTTAAAAAAGGCGAGACGCTTTCCGGCATCGCCCTAAAAAATGGTGTATCGCTGTCGAGTTTGATGAAATGGAACAAATTATCGAAGAAATCCGTGATACGAGTTGGACAGAAATTAAAAATGCACATTCCGTCGAGCCGATATGCTTCGTCGAGCAATAGTTCATCGAAAAAGAAAACAATCAGACACACAGTTCGTAATGGTGAAAGTCTTTGGTCTATCGCGCAAAAATACGGTGTAACAGTATCGAATATAAAAAGATGGAACAAATTGAATTCGGAGCGAATTTCAATCGGTCAAAAACTCGTGATTAAAAACGGAGCCGCGCAGGCAACATACGCATCTAAACGGAAAAAAGCTGTCAAGAAAAAAACTCACATCGTGAAAAAAGGCGAAAGTTTGTGGTCGATTGCGAACAAATATGGTATATCGACATCCGATTTGAAGCGATGGAACGAACTATCGAGCAAATCTATTTTGATGCCGGGGCAAAAACTCGTTGTGCGAATAGACGGGTCATAAATTAGTGATTGCCAATTTGACAGCAATATTTTGTCTTAATAGATGTTGGTAAAGTTGTTTTAAAAATCGGGAGTGATATTATGGATGTCGAGAGAACAGAAGTAGAGAATCGGCAGTATCGCCGCGAATTGTTTATAAAGTTGCTTTTAATGCTTCGTGCAGGCGCATTGCAGCATCTTGGACAACTTACAAATCCGCTGACAAACGAAAGAAAAGTTAATATGGAACTCGCGCGTGAAACAATCGATATGCTCGACCTAATGCGTGAAAAAACCGCTGGAAATTTATCCGAGCCAGAAAGTGAAATGCTAAATAACTTGATTTCAGAATTACAAGTGGCTTATGTAGAAGTTTCCACAAAAGGAGCGGATGAAATTTAGCAGCGGAATATCCGAAGAAGCTTATGCTCATTTAAGAAAATCTATGGTGAGCGGACAAATCGAAGCACGAAGGATAAAAAGTAGACGCGTGCTCGATGCGATGTTAGAAGTTCCAAGACATTTATTCGTTCCACAGGAATTGCGAAATTCGAGTTATGACGATACGCCGTTGCCGATTGGATATGGACAGACAATAAGCCAGCCGTATATAGTTGCATTGATGACGGAATTGCTAAATCTAAAAAGCAGCGATACGATACTCGAAGTTGGAACAGGTTCAGGCTATCAATCCGCTGTGCTTGCAAAGATTGTTGAAACTGTATATACCATAGAACGAGTGCGCGAATTGGCAGAAAGCGCTCAAAAAATTTGGAATAAACTGGGATACAAAAATATCATTTCTGTAATTGGAAACGGATACAATGGAATCGAAGAATATGCGCCCTATGATGGGATAATAGTAACCGCTGCCGCAAAAAATATTCCAGAGCCATTATTACAACAATTGAAATCGAATGCAAGACTGGTAATCCCAGTTGGGGAATATTATCAAAAATTGTGGGTGATAACGAGAACCGAGTTGGGTTTCGACAAAAGGTCTTCTATACCGGTTCGTTTTGTCCCGTTGCTCGATGATGAAAGTTTTGATGATGGTGGTGTGAAAACTGTATTTTAGTGAGGAGGATAAAAATGCTTTTTTGGATGTTTTTAATAATTATCTTGACAATATCAATGATTATATCCTATTATTTACTACCGGACAGCCCCGATGTAATAATGGTTCACGCTTATGTTATTTTGCTTATTGCTCTGGCTGTTTTATATAGAGTTTATAGAAAAATGCGGTTAAGAAAATCGGAATCATTGCTTGAAGAAATCAACTATTTGAGAATGCGAGTTGCACAACTCGAGGGTGAAGTTTTAACCGACGAAGATTTGGAAGACCAGGAGGATTAGTTATGACATATTGGATAATTTTAATAATCGGACTGAATATTTTTGTGCTATTTCAGAAAGAAGTTCCATCGTTTGTCAAACTTAATGCGGGGATGGTGACTTTCATTGCTTTTTTCGCACTCGTGAGAATTATCCAGAAGAAAAGGCAGCGACGAATGGAAAGTCTTTTGGATGAAGTAGAGCAACTTCAAAAAGAAAACGAAGAACTGCGCAGAAAGATGGAGGCTGCTGAAACTGAAAGTTAAACTCTATAATATATTCTCAGAGTAAGAAGGAGGATAATTATGTTTGCAATAATAATATTGATACTCGTTATAGATTCGATAATGCTCGGTATATTTGCAGTAGATTGCAATCGGGGAGCAGCGGAATATTTAATACCACTGTATTTACTTCAAATTGTGGGGTATGCTGCGTTGTATAGAATTTATTTGAAAATGAAAGGCGGAAAGAGAGAAAAATTAGAAGATAAAGTTAAACGACTTCGCGAAGAAAATGCCGCTTTAAAACAATCTGTGGTGGGAAATGTCAAGGAGACCGGAGCGGAGAAAAACATTGACACGGGAAATAAATGATAAGTTTATTGCTTGTGTTTAACATTTTGCAAGCCGCCAGATTGGCGGCTTTTTTTATTCAAATTCAACAGAAAAAGCATTTATAATATGTTCCGCATTCATTTTATTCAAATTGACAGCGACAACATCGAAGCGGACAGGAACATCTTCGCCGATTTCATCGGAAATATATTGCATCGCGCTTTCCACAAGATGAGACTGCTTTCTGCTATCTACCCATCGTGCAGGATTTCCAAAATATTTAGATTTCGCAGATTTAACTTCGACAAAAACGATAACATCGCCATCCTGCGCTATGATATCGATTTCGCCCCATCGACATCGCCAATTGCGCGAAATTATCCGATAGCCTTTTTTGCGCAGTAAATCGCAGGCAAACGATTCACCGATATCGCCGCGCTCTTTCGATATGCTTTTCCCGCTTCGACTGTTCATAGTATCACAGAAAAATCCTGTGAGAATATAATATTCTAATTGCATTTTGAGAAGGATTTATTATAATATATTAGAGTATTTTTATGGGGGGGATTTATATGAAATTTGTATTAGCCTTTGTTCTTTCGGTTATCGTAGTATTGTTTGCTGCGTCGATTTCGAGAGGACCTTATCTTTCCTGCGTTAGCGAAACGGGAATAACCGTTACATTCGAGAGCGATTTGCCGACATCGACAGGGATTCGCTGGGCAACACAGGCATATTGGGATGCCCATTCATCGTTCGAACACGATAGTTCGACGAGCGACCTGCTCACTCATCATAAAATGGAATTGACGAGACTTTCTCCGCGAACGCAATATTACTATCAAGTATATATAGATGGCGCTGTCAGCGACACATTTCATTTTGGGACGGCGCCGGATACGATAGTTCCATTCCGATTTGTCGCGTATGGAGATACCAGAACAGACCAGAGCGAGCACCAGACAGTCGCAAATATGGCGTCTTCGTTCGAGCCGGACATTGCATTCAACACAGGGGATTTGGTTACCGATGGGAACAGTTGGCTCGGTGCTTGGGAATGGGATTCATTCTTCGGCGCGATTGCTCGATTGGCGGGGAATGCACCGTATTATCCCGCAGTCGGAAATCACGAGGACGAAGTAGATGCTTTTTTTCGCCCGCTGTTCGAATTGCCGGGAAACGAGCAGTGGTATTCATTCGATTATTCCAACTGCCATTTCGTCGTCCTGAATAATAATGCGGATATTTCCACAGGGAGCGAGCAGTATAATTTTGTATCCGCCGACCTTGCCGCTGCGGATGGGCACTATGATTTTATATTCGTCTTTTTCCACAGACCGCCATATACCTGCGGCACCGAGCACGGAAACGACACACAAACACAGACATATCTATGCCCGCTATTTGTAGAACATAATGTAGCAATCGTTTTCAACGGACACAATCACGATTATGAGAGAAACTATGTCGATGGCGTATATTATATCGTTACAGGCGGAGGCGGAGCGCCATTATACGGCGTTTCTCCCGAATCCTGGACAATTTATGCCGAATCCTGCTATCATTTTTGCCTGATAGATGTTAATGGCGATAGTCTTCATTTCACAGCAAGATATGACGATGGCACCGTTTTCGATGAATTTTCGATGCACTCGTTGCTTTCCGTAAATACGCAGAATTATAAAAAGCCCTCGTTCAAAATTTCCGCATATCCCAATCCGTTCAATTCGTCGGTGAAAATCACATTGTCCGGTGTCAACAAGGGAGCATGCTCCCTTGTTGATGGAACGGTTGAGATATACGATTTGCGGGGGAATGTTGTTGCGACCCCCTTCGGTGCTAACGCACCTCTGTCCCCCTTGGTAAGGGGGACAGACCGAAGCGCAAGAGAAGGTCAGGGGGTTTATATTTGGACACCCGCTCAGTCAGTCTCATCGGGAATATATCTCGTGTGTGCGAGGACGGATGACGGACGGACGACGACGAAACGGATTGTGTATATACGGTAGGGGCGTATCGAATACGCCCTTGTAAAAACGAATTTTTGTAGGGGCAATTCATGAATTGCCCCTACGACGCGTGTTGTGTATTTGAAATAGAATTTGAGCGGACAAATCTACATTGTGCGCCATCACGATTTCTTATGGTAGGGGTTTGGCATGCCAAACCCCTACGGATACCGCAATATACGATTTGCGTGAAAATAAGGCGCGACCTAACGAGCCGCGAGGCGCTATGTGAGTAGGGTGTATGATGGGCGAATGGTCAAGCGGAACACTTGCGGAACCTGTTCTTAATCGATTTTCTCGATTTTCGTTTCGCCCAATATTCTTTCAAAATCGGCGAATTTTACTGTTGCGGTTCCTTCGGTTAGTGTCGATGCGGTTCCTGCCGATGCACCATATCGAATAACCTCTTTTATCGGAAGTTCTTTTTCCAGAGCGATGACCATCGCCGCCACAGCGGAATCGCCCGCGCCGACCGTATTCACAGCATCGACTTTCGGCGGTGTTGCAAGGAACACGCCGTCGCTGCGGGTTATGCCCAAAATACCTCGTTCACCCATCGATATCGCTATCACTTCCGTGTATTCCAAAATCTTTTCGCTCGCGGATATTGCATCGTCGATAGTTTCGATATTCCCGCCGACAAGTTCGGACAGTTCCTTTCGATTGGGTTTTATCATAAATGGCGTTGCGAGAAGTCCCTTTTTAAGCGGTTCGCCATAAGTATCGAGGACGACTCGTGCACCTTGCGATTCGAATGTCAGTATAAGATTTTCGTATATCACCGGGTCGACGCCCTGCGGGACGCTGCCTGAAATCACTGCGAAACTCGGTTTTGGCTTCAAATTGCGGCATAGCTGGACGATTTCGGAAAGTTCCTGCGGCGAAATCTTTGGACCGGGGAAATTGAATCGGATTTCTTTTTCAGTTTCGAGGCAATGTGCTATGACATTTGTCCGCGTTCCGCTTTTCGTCCATACGAAATGCCCAGCGACGCCGTCGTTGAGCAGGCGTCCTTCCATTTCTTTGCCAACATATCCGCCGAGGAAGGCAATAGCGATGCTTTCACCGCCCAATTGTGCTATGACGCGGGATACATCGATGCCCTTGCCGCCTGCATATCGTTCTTCTCGTATAACTTTTATGCTCTCGCGTTCGAGAAGATGTTCGACATAGATTGTGCGGTCGAGAGCGGGATTTAATGTGAGAGTGTAAATCATTGTTTCGCCCGATAGTTAAATGTTATTACGCAATAAAAATAATGCGCGATTTTGCGAATTGCAAGATTAAGATTAAATTCTTGCGTAAAAATCTATATAGTGTATTTTTTCAAAATGTTATCGGAAATTTTACATAGTAGAGTTCTCGTCGCCGACGGCGCAACAGGAACATATCTATATTCGCTCGGCATTTCAAAAGGGCACTGCTACGACGAACTTTCGCTGTCGCATCCCGAAACGGTGGAGCGCGTTCACGACGATTATCTCGCTGCCGGTGCCGATATTATTACAACGAACACATTCGGCGCAAATCGATACATTCTCGAAAAATACTACGATTTTGGAGCAAAGACGGTCGATATAAATATTGCTGCCGTGCGAATTGCACGGAAAGCAGTAAAGGATGCACAAAAGGATTGTTTCATTGCAGGCGATGTCGGACCGATAACGAGACCGTTCGAGAGTGCGGAAATACTTTCGCAGAGCGAGCTCGAAGCGATTTTTAGCGAGCAAATCGAAACACTGTCAGAAGGTGGCGTGGACATATTTCTATTCGAAACATATTCCGACTTGAACGAACTGCTTGTCGGGATAAATGTTGCGCGAAAGATTGCGCCGGATATTCCAATCTGGGCATCGTTCACATTCATCGAGGGCAAAACACTTCTCGGCAGCGACCCTGAGGAAATCGGTTATGCGATGAATGACAGCGGAGTTTTGGTCGCTGGTGCAAACTGCGGCAGAGGTCCCCGCGATATACTCGACGCGGCAAAACAAATCGGGAAAGTATTTCCAAAATTTATTTCTGCTATGCCCAATGCGGGTCAACCGACATTTGTGGACGGCAAATTCGTCTATCCCGCAACGCCCGAGTATTTCGCCGAGTTCGCAAAAAGAGCGGTTTCGAGCGGACTGAACATCATCGGAGGGTGCTGCGGAACTACGCCGAAACATATAGAAGCGATAGCGGGCACAATATCGGGAGCGAAACCACGCAGGCGAAAATTGGTTCCGGGAATAGAAATTACGAAGAAACCGCCTGCTCGCAATCATCCTCGAGCGCCGACATCATTAGAGAAAAAAATATCTTCGGGATTTGTTTTAACAATGGAGCTCGACCCGCCTCGTGGAAGCGAAATCGGAGAACTCGTGCGCGCTGCGAGAAATTTTAAGGAACTCGGCGGAGACGGCGTGAATATTGCCGATTTGCCGATGGCGCGAATGAAAATGTCCGCGCTGGGATTGGCGACTGCGATTAGAATTAGAACGGGGCTCGACATCGTGCTGCACTTCACGGCGCGGGACAGAAATCTCATCGGGATGCAGTCCGATTTGCTCTCTGCCTATGCACTCGGGATAGACAACATTCTCGCTCTTCGAGGCGACCCGCCCGCTGTCGGCGATTATCCGTTCGCAACCGGCGTCTTCGACATTTCGACATACGGATTGGTAAAACTCATTTCGTTATTCAACGATGGCAGAGACCTGCTCGAAAATCCGCTCGATTCGCCCACATCGTTCTTTATCGGCGTGGCATTCAAT
>JALTEE010000177.1 GCA_027007865.1 bacterium | reverse complement strand
GAGCATACCGACTTCCACACCCGATTCTGCGGCATCGAATACTGTCAAATACCTTCGTGAGCTACCCGTTACGCCGCTTCCTCGAATCAGTAGTTTGAGCGCTACAACTGCAATTATCATCATAAATATCAGTATCATCGAGACGGTGACCATCGCGATGCCGGAGCGCAGTTTTAACATATATTTATTTCTTTGCTTCATTTGTTATAATATTTTATAAATTTCTCGGGTTCATAATGCTTTGCCATGTATCATATCTGAAATTGGTTCCGAGTGCCGATGTAGATATCGTATTGTTCTCGGTCGTTATCGTATCCTTTGAAAAAACATAGTTTTCCTGTGCACGCGATGCAGTAACGATAGAAATTCGCGCCAGTTTTATGTTATCTCTATATTGCGGGTTTGATGCGAGCAGCGACAGGTCGTTGTAAATTTCGCCTGCATCTTGAATTCTATCTCCATCCGTATCTACCCAGAAAGCGACCTGAAAATCAACTACACCGGGCATAAACACTGTGCTGTCACGCATTAAATTCCCGTTCTGAATGGAATATGTAACACTCTGGGCACCGCTCGAATCACCCAGAACAAACACAAAGTTTAGTGCAGAACTCACATTATTGTCGAGGGTCAATAGCCAGGCATCTTCCCCCGCTGGTCCCGTTGCAGTCTGACGATTTGTAACTTTATACGCTTCCAGTCCAACTTGTCCTTTTGTAGGTGAAAGCAAAGTAATATAATCGTTAATTGCCACATCCTGGTCGGGGTCGTTCCATCTACGCACAAGGATTTGATTTGTCGCGCTTACAAGGCTAATAATATAAGTCCATCTACCTTCATTGCCGCTCGGTCCAAAAGATATAGATGTCAATGTCAATACATCCGAACTGTTCTCACCAGTATTATCGCTGGAACTGATTGGCAACTGGCTACTGGGCATTCCATACCCCGCCATAAATATATCCCACTTCAAAAACTGTGCGCCAGCTTGTGTGTCTGATTGTTCGAGTGTGTATCGTTCCTGCGAAATCGAGGCTTTGAAAAAGTTCGAGAATACATAGAATGTGCTCGTCATAAGTATTCCAACAAGAAACATTGCCACAAGAAGTTCGGGGAGAGTAATTCCTGGGCGGACTATTGATTTTTTCGATATGGATAATTCTATTTTGTATTTGCGAATATTCATATCGCTCCTCCTTGCAGAGCGAACTATTTATCGGCTCACCGCCGCTTTATATGCCAAAGTATTCACTTCTCCCCTCCTTTTAAGCACAGGGTCATCCCATAAAACAATGATATTTATTTCTTTCAATCCCGCAGGATTTGACCGTGTTTTTACATTCCATAAGACATAATACTGCATATTATCAACAGACATCGTGTCAGCGTGGTCGGGATTTACTATATTATTAGCGTCTGTTGTATCGCCGTCGTCTGAGATAAGGGCATCTTCATAATCCACAGTTCTTAACTGTTCGGAAAATTGTTCTGCCAACATTCTTGCTTTTGCAAAATATCTATTATGCACATTAGAGCGCACCATAAATATAGTTACCGGTATAATCGCCAGCAAGCCCACAGTAAGCACGGTAAAAGCTACCATCACTTCGAGAAGTGTAAAACCGCTTCTCCTGCGAGCGAATTTTTTCTTATTGCCAATTTCCATTTGCATATTGCATCACCGTTGCCGAACCCATAAGGTTCACGAGCACCGCTCTTGTTTGTGCGCCATCTGTAATATATACCACGCCCGGCTGCGGCGCTCCTCGCCGAGGCACCAATGCCAGTGCATTTGCGGGAAAGGAAACACCATCACTGGGTATCGGATTGCCATCGGCACCAGTTCCACCGGATACATCGGTGCCGACACCGAACGAAATAGTGCGATGAAGTTCATATTTCCACCTCGCTTCGGTTGAAAAATATCCGGCACTGTCCTCACGAAATATCTGCCAGAACTGCGGTGTAGAATCGGGAAAGCATCGAATTAAAAATGTCTTATTTTTCTCGAGAGCCATCTGTCTCGCCAGTGTGCAATCCTGCTTAAACTGCGCTGCTGCACCAGTAAGGCGAAAATGCCGTCCGACTTTCCGTAGTATAAAGGAAGTAGAAGCAACCAATATACCGACAATTGCAACTACAACCATTACTTCGGTAAGTGTTACGCCGAAACGATGTTTAAATATCTTATTCATCTTACTCTCTCCCAATCCTAATTATATGAATAAAATTTCCTAAGTCAATAGTAATTTAATCAGTCCAAAATCAATCTTATCTGAAAATTTGGTTTTCGATTCATTTAATAAGGAAGTAGAAGCAACCAATATACCGACAATTGCAACTACAACCATCACTTCGGTAAGCGTTACGCCGAAACGATGTTTAAATATCTTATTCATCTTACTCTCTCCCATTTCTATTATATGGATAAAATTTCCTAAATCAATAGTAATTTAATCAGTCCAAAATCAATCTTATGTGAAAATCTGATTTTCGATTCATTCAATAATGTTCGAGTTTAGGAAATTTTTCTCATTTTGAAAGATGATATTACAATTATACTTTTTTAGGTTTCGAAAAGCACAATGAACTGAACGACATATGACATCGGATTTGATGATTTGTGTTGGATAAAACTTTGAACTTGGAACTTTTGGCTT
>JALTEE010000176.1 GCA_027007865.1 bacterium | reverse complement strand
CTTCGTATCCAATGCGGTAATTTTTAACGAAATTATCTGCGAATACTGCGACGCGAGCATCGCTCCCATTGCGAATCCATATCCGACACCGTTGGAAAATGCGATTGCCATAATCCCCGCAAACACGATTGGATAAACGATTGCTAAAAATGTCTCCGCATCGCGAAAGATAATTGTTAAATCCCTGTCGATAAACGGGAATTCTATGGTGGATAAACTTTTCGCCGCCGATGTCATCTTTTTACTTTTTGGCGCGGATTTTTCGATAGCGAGTTTTTTGGCTACGCGCCACCCGATGCGCCAAAACAATACTCCTAATAGAAATACTACTAATATGACCGAAATATCCCCGCTGAAAAGTCTTTGCAGCCACGCAACAGGCGAATACGGCGACATAATTTTCGATAGATACTGTTGAAAAAACATCCCTTTTTTCATCCCGCTCTGCAATTTCGGCACAAATTGAATGAACAACACAAAAATCAGAATATTTATTATCGCCATCCATCTGCTGAACCTTTTTGTGAATGTTGTGCTCACAATTTTTAGCACCATCGCTGAAGATGCGAGCGCAAGACCAGATAGCAAAATGATATATGCTAAAACAGCGAGCAACGACATAACCGACAGTTTCACCACCAAAAACGCCACGATGAGCGGAATGAATAATATCATCGGTATAGGCGATGCTACGAATGCGTTCCACAATGCCGATAAAACAAGCGCACCACGCTGTATCGGCAGATATAAATAGAAATGCAGATTGCTGTGCTCGTCGAAAATATCCAAAGCAATGGTAGGAATTACTTGCAAAAGCAGAAATAAAGTTACGAAAAACACCTGAACGGAGAAAATAGCGGTGAGTATCTTTCCGAGTTCATTCGAAGCGATGGAATAGAAAAACATCGTGTAGCCGAAAGATAAAATTCCGATGAAGAAAATTATTCCAACCCAAATTATAACAGTTCCAACCGTGCCAAGTTTTCCTCCGCGAGTTAATCCTCGTGAGAACAATTCTAATCTGAGCAATATTATTATGAAAAATTCTCGCATATTATCTATCGATAGCAGGTCTTATGTGGCTGATTGTTTAACTTTAGATTTTTGCCTTTCATTATTAGACTTTCGACTTTTATTAAACACTTCCCATCCAAACTGCTGGATTTTCTTTATTTTTTCCGTGTCGCACTTCGAAATGTAGTGTCGGTTTATCTTGAAGCCAACTATTTCCCGAAACCTTCCCAATTGCTGTTCCTGCCGAAATTTTTTCGCCGCTCGAAACCGAGACTTTGTCGAGATTTCCGTAAATCGTGTAATATCCGCCATCGTGCTTTACTATCACGACATTTCGATATCCTTCGAGCCAGATAATATTTGCCACCTTGCCGTCCGCCACGGCGAAAACTTTTTGCCCCGATTTCGATGCTATTTCCACGCCCGGATTAGAAAAATATGTTCCGTATTTTTCATCGCGAACAGTTCCGAATTTCATAGCGATTGCGCATTTTTTGCCGAGTGGACAAGGGAGATGTCCTTTCATTTTAGAAAACTTTCCGCCCTTTGTGCGCTCCACAGCAAGCATATTTTCCAGATTTTTTAGCGATGAGCTCAATCGAGCGACTAGTTTCACAAACTCCTCTTTGCTGCCTCGTATTTTTTGCAATTTTGCTTTTCGCTGGATATTTGCAGCATAGAGCGAATCTTTTGCGGTGCGCTTTTGCGCCCGCACTATTTGAGCGGAATCCCTGCTCGCCTGCAAAATTTTTACAGTGCCCGAATATTTATCGAATGCGGTTTTTGATGCAGATATTTTTTTGTTTCTCGCATCGGCAAGCGCACCAAAATACACCAGCGCTTCACTCAAAGAATTGACATCGTCGGCAACAAAAAAAAGTTCCCATTGTGGAACTTCTCCTGATACATACATTTCGCAAAGAACTTTTTTTAATTCATCGCTATGCGCAAGCCATTCTTCTCTTTGCGACTCTGCGGAATCGGAAAGAGCAGAGATTGCCATATTCAGCGAATCGATTCGCCGCTGAAACATATCGAGCAAACTATTCAGAAGTGAGATTTGCTTATCCATTCCATCGATTTGTGATGAAATATCTTTTTCCGCAGCGGAAAGATTATCTATTTGTTTTCTCACTTTCGACAGTTCAGATTTTACGCTGTCTATCTGCGATGAAACAGTGCCAAAAGAAAGCGAAAACAAAAAAACGATTGCGAAAATTATAATTTGTCCAATTTTTGTCATCGCTTCAGCTCCGTTTTTAAGTATTTAATAATTTCTGGCAATATTTCTCCGCTTTTACCAAAAATCGATATATCTGCGGAATCGGACAGCAGAGTCGGTTCCATATTTATTTCGATAACTTTTCCGCCATTTTCAATGACTATATATGGTATCTGGGCAGCGGGATAGACTACCCCCGATGTTCCAAGAACAATAATGGTATCCGCTTTCCGAGCAAAATCCCAACTTTTCTGCATAGCTTTTTGCGGTAGCGGTTCGCCGAAAAAGACTACATCGGGTCGCAAAAAATTTCCGCATCGGGGGCATTTCGGAACTTCCGCGTAAATTTTATCGCTCCACCGCCGAAATGAGCAATTTGTGCATTTCTCGAAGAAAATATTTCCGTGTATCTCGACGATATTTTTGC
>JALTEE010000175.1 GCA_027007865.1 bacterium | reverse complement strand
CATAAATATCATAATTATGAGTATATGCTAATAACTATTGCATTCGAGAATAAAATAATCGACAAAATTTTTGGAGGAACAAGATGTTAAAAGCAAAAATAAACATATCGAAATGCACGGGCTGCGGGGATTGCGCTTCTGCCTGTCCTGTAAAATGCATAAAAATCGACAATGGAAAGGCAGTTGTGAATATACCCTCTTGTGTTGGCTGCACAATATGTGCAAAAGTTTGTCCCGAAGGTGCTATAACGATGGTCGACGAAAGCGAATTGAGCCAAGCATCACCTAATGATGTCCAAGCACCTCAAAACACCCAAACACCTCCTGCCACATATTACGGTGGAGCAGAACAATTCTCGCAAAGACGCGGAATGGGCGGAGGCAGAGGACAGGGTAGAGGAGGCGGTTTGGGACGAGGTATGGGTGGAGGCAGAGGACTCGGACCGAGCGGATATTGCGTATGTCCAAAATGCGGAACACGAGTTGCTCACCAGAGAGGAACACCCTGCTATAATACAAAATGCCCAAAATGTGGAACACCGATGGCAAGAGAATAAAATCATTCGCCTATGAACGCTCTTGAAACATTATCGAATATGCTTACAGCGGAAGATTCCGTTCTGGAAATAGGATGTGGCGATGGAGCATTGTTAAAAGAATTGAAATCTTCTGTGGGCGTGAAAATTTCGGGAGTTGACCCGTATGCAGGATATGGCACCAAAAGAAAATGGGATTGCTACCCCATCGCGGGCGAAGATGTGAATTCGCTCGATAAAAAATTCAATCTAATATATTCCGTTCATTCTTTTCATCACTTGACTTCGCCGATTAAATTTCTTCATTCCGCTCGGAAAATTCTCGCCCCCGGGGGAATTGTCGTTATAATCGATTGGAGATATGGTGCGATTACAGGTGTTCCCGAACGATATTTTATGGAGCAGGAGCTGAAATCCTTTTTCATCGAAAGCGGTTTTTTGCCTCTGACATATTGGCTCGACGACGATGACCAGATAATTATCGGCGCCCCATTCAACGAGTTGCAAATCGCTGTCGCATCGGATGGTAAAGTCATACCAACCACAATCTTGGGACGCTCGCCTTTTTATGAAATATTTCGTTATGGAGGTGAAAAAATCGAATTAGTAGAAACAGTTGAAAATCCTATTGCGAGCGAAAATCCAGCAGGCAAAACATTCGAGATTATAAAACTATTGCATAAATGCCAGATATTAGTTGCCGCATTGATAGGGGGAAAAGGCGACCGGCGAGTGGAAAAATCCGGAAAGTTATTTATTAAAGTAAAAGCAGGTGTCGATACTAAAACCACCGCTATGAAAATTATTCGAGAATTGAAGGAGAAATTGTCGAAATAGATTAACCATCGAAATCGAGTTTATGTAGATAAGCGATTCCCACAGCAGCGGCATCTGTCGCATCGAGCGGCAATTTTTCCTGTGGAGACAAAATCGTGTTCACCATATATGCCACCTGTTCTTTTTGCGCATTTCCATTTCCAGTGAGAGCGAGTTTCGCTTCTGCTGGCGTAAGTTGAAATACGGGAATTTTTGCGGATGCAGCGGCGAGCAAAATTGCACCTCGCGCTTCGCCGAGACGAATCAATGTCCGAGCGTTTTTCCCATAAAACGGGCTTTCCACAACGAGAATATCAGGTGAGAATTCTTCTATCAATTCCACAACGCCGTCGAAAATCTTTTTCAACCCCATTTCCGTTTTCTTCGCAGAAACTTTTAAAATCCCACCGTCGATAAATTTTTGTGAGCGCTTGTCGCCCAAAATGATACACCAGCCCAAAATCCTCGTGCCAGGGTCGATGGCAAGGACTGTCTTATCGCGAGTTTCACTCATAATAAAGCAGCTATTTCTCCTTAAAATTCAAAAATCTCTCCCGGCTCCAAAATCACCACATTTGCCACAGAACCGACTTTCTTCTCGAATTCTTCCGGATTCGCTTTGATTACATCGAAAGTGTTGTAGTGCATCGGGATTACAACTTCCGGATTAAGTAATTTTGTTGCATAAGCGGCATCGTCGATATCCATCGTAAAATTTCCACCTATTGGCAGCAGGGCGATTTGAGGTTTATATCTGTCGCCGATGAGCTTCATATCGCCGAAAAGACCTGTGTCTCCTGCGTGATACAACGATTTGCCATCCGCTTCGATAATGACACCCACAGGATTTCCGCCCGTGATGAGTTTCTCACCGTCCAAGATAGCGGAACCGTGCAGCGCCAGCGTCATCCTCACTACACCGAAATCGAACGGGAACGAACCACCGATGTGCATCGGATGTGTTTTCGCTCCTTTTCTACCACAATATATTGCGAGTTCATAAGGTGCGATAATCATCGAATTGTTCTTCATCGCTATGTCTATCGAGTCGCCGAGATGGTCGCTGTGCCCGTGTGTAATGATGATATAGTCGGGATGTAAATCGCCGGGTTTCACCGCGGATTGCGGATTCCCTGTGATGAACGGGTCGATTAAAATATTTTTCCCGCCAATTTCAATTTCGAAGGCGGAATGCCCTAAAAAACGCAACTTTGCCATTTTCTAAAAACCTCCCTCTGTGAAATTTCCCGCAAAAAATATATATTAAAATTTCACTGTCAAGTATTTTTGACAAAATATGTCAACTTTAATACATT
>JALTEE010000174.1 GCA_027007865.1 bacterium | reverse complement strand
ATGAATATCACTGTAAATGCTGTTCTTTGGGACATTCCCATCATAGGGAAAAATATTCATCTCACTATCGACAACAATAAAGGTATTACCAAACTTTCAGCGAATAATGCAATCGTTTGGGGAGCGTATGCGCAGGATGTAAAAATGCGCTTTCTCACAAATTGCGACCCAATCGAATATCATTTCGATTTCGGATATGTAAAAAATTTCGACCTCGCTAATTTCGACATTCCCCATACTTCTCTGACAGGAAGCGCCACATTAGATGGTAAAAGTTTTGGCGACGATATGCGTATGGATATCACCGCCACACTCGACAAGAGCAGTTTTGCTGGATATGAATGCGATTCTGCGAATATGTTGATTTCGATTACTCGCGATTCTGCGGTGTTGGGCGAATTTAGGACACCATCGCAAATCTTTGTTGGGGGAAACACGATTTACCTATGGGGCAAAGTCGATTCATCGGGATACATTACACTGAATACGAAAGGACAATTTCCGAATCCAAAAATTCTATCGCAGGTGTTTAATGTCGATTTTATTTCTTCCGGCTTTTTAAGTTTTGACGCGAACATATCTGGTAAAGGTGAAAAGATTGGCGCTCAATTTGTAATTCAAGGTAATAACAATAAAATAGACGATTTAAGTTTAAAATCACTTTCCGCAAGCGGACATTTCACCGATTTGGAAAATATTCAGGGGGACATCACTTTTCTCGCATTGAACGGGAAATATGGGAGTGTTGAAATAGAATCGCTATACACTTCGATTACCGTAGGGAAAAATAAATTGTTTTTCAGACCGCTATCCGCAAAACTAAATATAGGACGGCTTCGAGCAATCGGCACGGTATCGTTGAGAGATACAATATCGATAAAAATCGAGGGACTTACTTTCTCGGATTCGCTTGAAACGATAACATTGGATAAACCGATAGAGATTTTTCCTGGAACAGGCTTTTCCACAAAGAATCTATTCATCAGCGCCTTTGGAGGAAATGTTGTCATAGACACATTTGCTCTCTCCGATTCGGTTATTACAGTTGCTGGCAAAATAGATGACATTTCTCTCGATAAATTTTCCGCTCTATTCAAAACTCCCGCTCTATCTGGCAATGCGAAAGGGCATTTTTCGCTGGCTCTAAACACCGAAACGATGGCGGGATACGGTGGATTTAACTTCCTTATCGCTCCGTTTATATTTTCGGGACTATCCTGGAACAGTCTCAGCGCAGAATGCAAATATATTCACGACACATTGTCCTTCACGATGCTTCACCTAAGGAGAGATGCTGAAATAGCAGATATTTCAGGAAATATTCTATTTGTCGATAAAAAGCCATCGTTCCACCTAAATTTATCAGCGCGAGGAAACAACCTATACACTATTACTAATTTCACCGATGAAATCGAACCGATTTGCGGCAAGTATAACATAAATATCTCTATTCTCGGCGAACCCGATTCACTATCATTATACGGAAATGTGGCGGTGGATAGTGCATCTGTAAAGATATCATCTATCGACGACCCAATCGATAGCATTTTTATACACGGAAAATTTTCCCACAACAAATTTACAATAAACAATTTTTCAGGAAGATTATCCACGATTCCTCCAAAAAGTTCGAGTCTCATATCGCGTGTTTGGTCGTTAATTTCGGGGAATAACCGAGTTGTCGGTTCGATTTCCGCGAAAGGAGAGATAGATTTTTCTAAAATTGCATCCCCCAATTTTAATATCGACGCATCGTTGAAAAACACGCCATTAAAATCGACGACCGACGGTTTCTATTTTATCACAAATGGAAATATTTCTATTAAAGGCACCGAGCCAAAATTAGGTGGAGACATTACAATTTCTCAGGGCAATTTACTTAGACTCGGCTCCGTATCTCCCAAACCGACACATATCGGTATCCCGATAGATTTGTCAATTAATACTGACAATCTCTGGCTTCTTACAAATGAAATCGAAAGCAAAATATCCGGTGATTTATTCATTACTAATTCGGGTAATAATATTTCATTGCTCGGGCAGTTAAATATCGAGAACGGGAAATATTTTAAGTATGGACAGAATTTTAACATCGAAAATGGCACATTAGAATTCGATAAAATCGGGATTATCGACCCGAAACTCGACATTCTTGCAAAAACAATTGTCGGCAATGAAGATATATATTTACACATTACAGGAACATTGAATAAACCGGAGCTCGAAATCACCAGCACCAATCCTGATTTTACGCCAGAAGAGATTCTTCAACTTCTCGCAGGCACTACAGATACGGTCGGTGTTCGCGATTTTATCGAGGATAAAACACAGGATTTATTGCAAAAATATGCGGAGCGTCAATTGGAAAATCTCGCTCGAACTACACTCGGCGTGGATGAAATCGAACTCGAACCCGCTACGGAAAAGGGTGCTATATGGAATCCATCCGAGATGAGACTTACTGTAGGGAAACAGGTTGCTGGTAAATTGTATATAAAATATTCTCAGGTATTATCGAGCAACCCGCAGCAGCAAATCGAACTGCAGTATCGTCTGTCCAAAAATTTGACATTGGGCGCTCTCGAAGATGCTGACAAAAATTATAGAATCAAATTAGACTTGAAATGGCAGTATTAGTTAACTAATACTGCAAATAGTATATTTGTTAACAAT
>JALTEE010000173.1 GCA_027007865.1 bacterium | reverse complement strand
ACAATGGATAGATATTGTATTGAATTTTGGAGAAACCCATTGGATAAGAGAGGGGAGACAAAATGTCTCCCCTCTATCAGTCGCTATCGTGTTTCTTTATGAGGCGTGTGTTTTCCGCATCTTGGGCAATATTTTTTCAGTTCGAGCCTATCGGGTGTATTCATCTTGTTTTTCTGCGTGATATAGTTTCTCGATTTGCAGACAGTGCAGGCAAGAATGATATGTTCCCGTTTCGATTTTCCTTTTTTAGCCATATTGAATCACCTTCTCCACAAGTTTTTTATAATTCTTGTGAGTTTTATTCGATAATCGTTCCCACGACGCCTGCACCGATTGTCCTGCCGCCTTCTCGAATGGCAAACCTGAGCCCTTGTTCCATCGCAATCGGCGAAATCAACTCCACTTCCATATCCACATTATCACCAGGCATAACCATTTCGACACCTTCGGGCAATTTGATGGAACCTGTAACATCTGTGGTTCTGAAATAGAACTGCGGACGATAACCTGTAAAGAACGGCTTATGACGACCGCCTTCATCCTTTTTCAAAACATATACTTGTCCTGTGAACTTTGTATGTGGCGTTATGGAACCCGGTTTCGCCAGAACCATTCCGCGCTCGACATCGTTCTTTTCAATTCCCCGCAGCAAAATGCCGACATTATCACCTGCTTCTGCAAAATCGAGAATTTTTCTGAACATTTCGAGGCTCGTGGCGACTGTTTTTCTTGTAGGTTTTATACCGACAATTTCCACATTGTCGCCTGGATTTATTTTGCCACGCTCCACTCTTCCAGTAGCAACTGTTCCGCGACCTGTAATCGAGAAAACATCCTCCACTGGCATAAGAAATGGTTTATCCGTATCGCGCACCGGGGTCGGGACATAATTATCGACAGCCTCTACAATATCGAGAATCGGCTTAAATGCCGGGTCATCGATTGGTGTGTTTGGGTCCATTCCTTTGTTCATCGCTTCGAGAGCGCTGCCTCTTATGATGGGAATTTCATCGCCTGGGTATCCATAATCTGTCAGCAGTTCACGGAGTTCGAGTTCGACAAGGTCGAGCAGTTCGGGGTCGTCCACCATATCGGTTTTGTTCATAAACACGACAATAGCGGGCACATTTACCTGTTTTGCCAGCAAGATATGTTCACGCGTCTGCGGCATCGGACCATCTGCGGCGGAAACAACAAGAATTGCACCGTCCATCTGCGCTGCGCCCGTTATCATATTCTTGATGTAGTCTGCGTGTCCCGGACAGTCGATGTGCGCATAATGACGATTTTCCGTCTCATACTCGATATGCGCAGTATTGATGGTGACGCCTCGAGCCTTTTCCTCGGGTGCGCTATCGATTGAATCGAATGTCGCAACCTCGGCAAGTTTCTTCCGCGCCAGAACCATCGTTATCGCCGCTGTTAGTGTTGTTTTCCCATGGTCGATGTGCCCGATTGTCCCGATGTTGACATGGGGTTTCGTCCGTTCAAATTTCTCCTTCGCCATTTCCAATCCTCCTTAATGATGTTTGTGTTCCTACCTATTAAAAAAGCGACTATACAAAGAGCCTAAAAATCCGCCTATTCCACTTGTCGCTTTCTTTTCACTATTCTCAAAATCCATCTCGATTTCTTCCGTTTTCTCAGCTGCACCGCTTTTTACAAAATACTGCTCGGCATTTCTATTCCAGAATTCATAAAACGCCTGAACTTTTTCGAGTTCTCCTGCATCGAGCCAAATACCGCAACCATTGGGACAATGGTCGATGATAATTCCAGATGAATACGAATAATTTATCTTTTTACACATCGCTCCGCATTGCGGACATTTCACATCGAGGACAACACCGCGCTGATCAGTGATTTGCCGCCCACTTTTGCTCACCTCATCGAAATACTTTTTGGGAATTTTTTCCTCTTCCTTTTTAACAATTTCCGCCAATTTACTACCCGAAATCCAGTGCCCATCACCATTGGGGCATCGCAGTAGCGAAAGCCCTTCATATTCGACGCGCTCCATAACAGCGGAACATTTTGGACATAAAAATTCCATATAAAACTTTCTCCACCACATAGCCCACTCCCGGACTTGAACCGGGGACCACTTCCTTACCAAGGAAGTGCTCTACCGTCTGAGCTAAGTGGGCGGATATTATATTTCGAATTACCAATTACCAATCAACCAATTTCTAACAGCGGGAAACGGGGGTTGAACCCGCAACCCTCAGCTTGGAAGGCTGATGCTCTAGCCAATTGAGCTATTCCCGCAATATAGTCCAAAGTCCAAAGTTGATAGTCGATAGTTTTAAAGATTTTGTTTAAATTATTTTAAACTCCGAATAAGACCGTTCAACATCATAATTTGTTCGATAATTCTATCATTTATCAACCCAAAGTCTTCATCCGAAACAAAATTTAATCTATAGCTTATCTCAAATAGTGTTTCTAACTCGAACAGTGAGCCTCTAGCTATATACAGGAATTGGATAAATCCCTTGTCACTGCCTCGACCGCTTCCTTCTGCAATATTAGTCGGAACAGATACTGCCGCTCTTTGGATTTGTGAAATTAAGTTAAAGTTCTCGCTTTTTGGAAACATTTTAATAATTTCATACACTAACGAAACTAAATCTACGCCTTTTTGCCAAATCTTCAATTTTTTATAATTATTCAT
>JALTEE010000172.1 GCA_027007865.1 bacterium | reverse complement strand
GTTCGGCTCGCCTATCGGCGGAACCGTCATATTTGCGAGCGGCGGGTCGAGGTCGAAAAGTGCGCCGTAGAGCGAATCGAAGACATTTCCGCAATCGTCTTCGATGTGGAGTTGGAAAAAGTGCGGTCCCGATTCCCAGTATGGCTCTGTCGGCTCGAATTTTAGCAGCGAATCGATGGAAAGCCACAGCGAATCGAGCGTAAATGTGTCCGTGCTGTCGATGACGAGATATGTATTTGCGGAATCAACGGAGCAAGCAGAATCCATCTCGATTGTAAAATATATTTCCTGCTCGTCGCAAGCGATGAGCGCATTTTCGGGCGGAGTAATGAGTTCTATTTCGAGGGAGGTTATTAAAGTATCATATTTTGCCCAGAATTTATTGAGCACGGCGATATCGTCGCTGGTATAAAAGAATTCGACTCTATATTGGAAGTATTGTCCTATACCGGATATGTTTGCGCTGTCCGGTGATACCAAAGAAGTGCCCCATATAGGTCCATTCCATACGATTGTATCGAATCCAGCTATATCATTTGCTGCTCGCCAGTAAAATGCAATTGCCGAGTCATACGGGATGCAGGCTTTCCAGCCAATTTGAACCCAACTGATAGAACTTCCAACATCGAGAATCGATGAAATTAAATATCCAAACGATGCGAAATCTTCGAGCATTTTATTTTCGTAGATAATATGGGCATTCGAACCGGAAGTAAGCAAATCCATATCGGGAATGCAGCCGCCATCTACATCTTCGACATATACCCAGTGGCTTGACAGTCCGGATGCGAATGGGGGTGATGGGTCGATTATATAAGTTGTGAAGGTCAGCGGCGCTGTTGGATTTTGTTGGAACCATCCAACCTGATTATGAGTGCCCGCAAGGTCGGGGAAACCATCCAAATCGATATCGGCAGCCATTGCTCCATCGACCATACTGTGGTCCTCGATGAGTAGAGTTACATCGAACGAAGAACCTGTGCCATCATTTATATACGCCCAGAAACCATCGCCGGGGGAAAGCCCTGTTCCGTATCCTGCAACAACAAGGTCGAGGTCTCCGTCGCGGTCGATGTCAGAGGGCCATGCACCATCGAAAACAATGTCATCACGAGAGTATGATACATTGAAAAAACCTGTGCTGTCATTGAGCAGAATTCTTGTAGGCTGCCAAACAGAATATAAATCGAGGAAACCGTCATTGTTAAAATCAGCAGGATAAACTCGCCAATATCCGGCATCAGCAGGGGAGGAGGCTATTTCATAGCTGAAAGTTCCACCTGTGTTTCTAAACAGGATTATTTTTCCTCCAAAATCCCATGTTGTATTGTCCACCGCAATGATATCGAGGTCACCATCATTGTCCATATCAGCAGCACTGATTCGGTGATAGCCAACCGAACCGTCGAGCAAATGCCATGTCCAGCTTGCTCCGTCGCCATCGTTTTCATACCAGCCAGCGCCGACAAGGTCGGTTGCCACAAGAAGGTCGGTGTTATTGTCATCGTTGACATCGGATGGGAAAATAGACAAGGGCGTCTCATAACTTCCCGCGGGCGCAGGTCCAATCGGATGCTGCGTGTATGTGAATGGCGCGGTGCATTCAAACCAATACACGCTGTCCACAACATGAGCAACAAGGTCCTTATCGCCGTCATTATCAATATCGACAGCCATAAATCCTTGAACAAGAGGACCAATTCCAGAATCATATACCACTATATGACTATCCCATGCAGCATAATTCCAAGCAGTAGCAATTAGCGATACCATTCCGGGTGTAGATGTAGTAATGCTATCAGAATCAAAGTATTGTGTTTCCCAATTTGTTACAGGACCATGTATACCATCACCACCCATCCAATCGTTCTGTTGAACTACTGTTTCCACAGAGAAAAGAAGTGAACAAACAACCAATAAAAATATACACATCACTATTTTAATCATTATGCTCACCTCGCAATTGTAACAGTTCCCTCGCAAACAATTTCGCCATCGACTTCGATAACATATAAATAAATTCCCTGCGGAAGATATTTTCCAGTCATATTTTTTCCGAACCACCTCGCGGAAATTTTCGCACCGTCTCCCCGCAAAACATCGATTTTGTTCACCAAAATATTGTGCATATCATAAATGTAAATCGTTCCCGAAAAATATCCGATGCCGGGAAATAAAAACTGTGCATAATCGTTTTCCCCATCAGCATTCGGCGTGAACGGATTTGGAACGCGCGCACAATTTTCTGGCGGAACAAGACAGAAATACCATAAAAAATCTGCGCAGTTCGGAGCGCATAAATCCGGCGTATCGCATAGCCGCAGAAAAACTTCTACCGTTTCTCCCGGAAAAAATTTGAGTCCACAGTTTTCCGGCGAAACGACGATGGAATCGCCCTCTATGTTAATCAGCGAAAAGGGATGTCGTGCCCTCCGATGCGCACAACGATAGAATCGTAATCCACATCGCCGATTTCATCCCAGAAATTTATTGCTACATCTTGCTGCAAATCATAAGTAAAAGCATCGGCGGAGATATTCGATATATTGTTCGGCTCGCCTATCGGCGGAACCGTCATATTTGCGAGCGGCGGGTCGAGGTCGAAAAGTGCGCCGTAGAGCGAATCGAAGACATTTCCGCAATCGTCTTCGATGTGGAGTTGGAAAAAGTGCGGT
>JALTEE010000171.1 GCA_027007865.1 bacterium | reverse complement strand
ATCTTTGAGTGTAATAAATAATTTATATTTTCCTTTTTTGAGCTGGAACGATAATGTTCCTGCTTGCCACGGTTCTGCGAGGTTGGTTTCAGAAAATTTCTTCACAGTGATGCTGTCGACAAACGATTTGTTTTTCAACAATTCCTTATTTATATATATAGCGCCACCGATGCGGTATCTTGCAGTGAAATTTTCGCCATTTTTTAAAAATTGAAGAGAGTTATTGGACAGTTGGCAAAATATTTTGATTTTGACGAGCGAGTCATTTCTGGTCAGATGATATGTAAAATTCCCGGAAAGCGGAGAACCCTGTTCTGATGGAAGCATAAATATCGTCTGCCCCCAAACGAAGCATATTCCAGCAGATAGCAAAAATAAAATGGATTTGACAAATTTTAAGTGCATATTTTCTACCTTATCGTATAATTTATTAACGATATAAAATTAAGTATAAAATAAAAAATTCAAAGCGCAAAATTATGAATGCATTCTGGACTTGACTATTGAATGTAATATAAGTATAATTAATGAGTCCTGCAAAATAAGAAAATTTGTCGTTGCTATGCCGACGGGTCGGCAGAAGCAATCTCGGTTGATTGTAAATAAAGAGATTGCTGCATTGTTGCACTCCTCGCAATGACATTACAGACCTGTTTTGCGGGAGTCATGTATAATTATTTTGGAGGAATAAAAAATGCGCAGAACAATTTTTATAGTTATCACGATGTTGTTTATTCTACTGTTCGCCGATTCTATCGATGAATTACTCCACACTGGCGACTATTTTTTTAAGCGGGGAGAATATAGCGATGCGCTTTCGCGATATACCCGTGCGGAAAGTCTTTCGCCGAACGATGCAAATATTTTATGGCGTATCGGCGCAGCATATAATCGAATTTCTATGAACCTCGTTTCAAAAGCACGAACAGATACTTTTAAGGTTGCAAACGAATATCTCACTAACGCACTTCATATCAACCAGAAAATCGCAAGAATTCATTCTGAACTTGCTTGGAATCTCACATATATGGGATTACTCACCGGCAATTTGACCAATTTTGCTATGGCTCGGCGAGTTAAAGAAGAAATCGACTATGCGCTCTCGCTCGATTCGACAATCGCCGATGCTCATTATATCTTTGGACTATGGCACAGAACTGTCGGCGCCGTGTCGATATTGAAGCGGAAACCGAACGGTCTTGGAGACGCATCACTAAAAAGTGCGAGGGCAGAATTTGAAAGAGCAGTCGAATTGAAACCCGATTGTGCGCTGTTCAAATTGGAATTGGCGAAACAATTCTTGTTCGACGGCGATACGGCAAGTGCTTATTCTGAATTGACAAAAATTGCCGAAACATCCGATTTGCCCGTGAACAGACCATATAAAAAGGATGCAGATGATATGTTGAAAGAATTAAGTTCGAAATAAGAGTTCATTGAAATGAATGGCTACTGCAAAATAAGACAATTTGTCGTTGCGATGCCGACTGGTCAGCAGAAGCAATCTCGGTTGGTGTAAATAAAGAGATTGCCGCGTTGTTGCACTCCTTGCAATGGCATTACAGAGCTATTTTGCAGGACTCGTTAAAATGATTAAACGGAGGAAAGATGAAAAGAGTCCTTATTCTGTGTCTTGCACTATTTGCACTTGTGGCAGGAAGCACATTCAGAGATGTTCTGTTTTTGCAAAACGGCGAGGAACTGCGATGCAATGTCATCTCGATATCGAAAACGAAAATTTCCGTGAAAACCGCTGATGGCGACACGACCCTTAAAATAAAGGATGTCGTGCGAATTACGATGACTCATCCTCGTCCAGGCGACGAATGGAAAACTGTCAGCAACATTAAAGATTCTCTATTGCTTGCCACGATAGATAAAGCAAAAGATGCAAAAAAGTATCCGAGTGCGACATACATAATTCTCTATAACTCCGCAAGTTATAAATTTAATTCCGACAGCAGCGGAACAGAAACAATGAGAACAATCGTTTTGCTGCTCACGGAACGCGGGAAAGGAATGTTCGCTACGACTTCCTTCAATTTCATCACGCCTTGGCAAAATGGCGATGTGGATTTTTGCCGAACTATCACTCCCGATGGCAAAATATATCATCTCGACGATGCAGCGCTCGAATTCGCTCAGCCAAATCAATATTTTCCGCAGTATAATCTGCTCCGCAGGATAAAATTCGCTCCACCGCAGGTGTCTATTGGTGCGATTGTGGATTATCAGTATCATATAAATTTCGATAAAGTCGACCCGATTCATCCTATATCTTCGCATTTTACTTTTGGTGCACCAGAACCGATTTTTCATAAAGAAATTTCGATAGAATATCCGTCGTCGCTGGGAGAAAAATTTGTGAGGTATCATTCCTTTGCGCCTCCGCAGCGGGTGCAAGTCGGCGAAAAAACTAAACTTGTTTGGCAGAAAAATGATATCGAACCTTATGTTAGCGAAGTAGCGATGGCGCCGACTTCTATGTTTTTGCCGACCGTATGGCTCGCTTTTGCCGTGGACGAAGCGAAAATGCTGCACGCTCTATCAGATTCGTTAAAATCTTCGATGAAAGGTTCGCAAAATCTTGACCATTTTGTAGATTCGCTTCCTGCAAATGCAAATTCACCTTATGAAAAATTTTCAAAAATTTACGAGTATTTAAATATTTCGTTTCGCAAAACATCGATAT
>JALTEE010000170.1 GCA_027007865.1 bacterium | reverse complement strand
GTATCATACAGGCGCACATTCATGTTTGAAACTCCATATAAACTGCGCCAGGTATCAAGCAGTTCAAAGGTAAAAAACCGATCTTTTCTTGCCAGTGCTGCATGCAGTGCTTTATCAAAAAAATGTATCTGGTAATGCCGTTTGACACTTTGATTGTAGTCAGCCCTGATCTGATCACTCTGTTCTCTAATATAGACAAGTATTTTTGCATCAGGCATAAGCTCATACGTCAGTTCAGGATGACGATAAAAATTTTCAGATGAGAGAATAAGTGTTTTTCCTTCATTCTCTTTCAGCAGAGTATATAAAAGTTCCTTGGCTTGCTTTTTTTGACCTGTTTTCATCAAATGTATTAAGTAGGCACCGTTTCCACTCGATATGCCATTGGGATCAAGATCGTGCAGAGGATAGATAAACCCATGCTCTTTTAAAAGTTGACAATTCTCCAGTAACGCTTTCTGAATTGCAGAAGTACCGGTTTTGGGTGTCCCGATATGTAAATATATGTTAGTTTTCATCGTTTTTATCAAATCCAAATAAATGTTCATAAAGTTCATCCATACCAATAACCTGTCCTCGCGGATAATTCCTGACCCTCTCAGCTGGCGCACCAATGTCAAATACTGTTAGAGGATATCCCATCTGCATGATCTCATCTGTGACATAGGAGTAGGTTTCAGGCCAGATGGAAGGAATAAGGAATTCTGTAATACCTGTGTTTTTCACAAGATAAGGTAATTCTTCTGATTTGTATTTCCCTGTTTTCATAAATACAGGAGACTTGAACGATGAAGAAATCTCTCCTATCAACACCACTTTTGCATCGATTTTGTTTTTTTCAATATGCGCTACAAGGTTTCGAATAACTTTTGCCCCTTTTGCGATATTGATACCCCCTAAAATACCAATTATTTTCTTTTTATTGCGTTTTGGTCTATAAATATCCGGATATTTGCCAGATATATCATGAGGTTTCACAAGCATCTTATCTATAAAATCCGGATATGCCTCTAAAAAAACTTCTCTGGCCGCGGAAGAGAAGCAAATGATACTGCTACTTCTTTCGAAGAGCCTGTACCAATGTTCTCTCCATTTTTCAATATCTTCTCCATACCCAAATTGTTTAAACTCACCTTTAGTCTGTTTTAAACAATGCATACAAATATTCAAATTTTTCGGTATACCGCAATATACCTCATCATGATTTAGAAGCGTATAACTCGGGCAGATAGAAAAATAGTCATGCAAAGGTATGACTATTTGTGTTTGTTTAATACTCTGAAGATACAGAATGGTATCTATAGCTTTAGAGATATCAAAAAAAGATACAAGCGAATTTACAAAAATTTCATTGAAAAAGAAGTATTGAAATACTTCACGTAGTTCTTCATAGGTTTCGGCATAAAATGTAAATGTTTTTGATGCATCCATCAACCTGCATTCAAGTCTATTTTTTGCACGCCAAAAATGCCGTACAGCACAAACCGTTTGATTTTGGGAAAGAAATTTTTTGATCTTGATGTTGGCATAGTAGTTTGTACCTCCTCCCAAACTATGATCAAAGAGCAAAGTTGTATAAGTCTGACTGCTTTTTATTCTAAAATAAAGTATATCTCTCAAATCCTGCAGTTTATTATCTCTGATTGTTGTTTGCACCTGTTTATGATAGGTAGGATGTTTCTTATCAAGAATTTTAAGATTGTTTTCAAGCAGGCATTCTTTCTCTTCAGCCTGAAAAGAACCTCCATGTTTATGGTAGACAAAAAGATTTGTGACATGGATATTTTTATAGCCTTCCTGGATAGCTCTTTGGCAAAAATCATTTTCTTCTGCATATCCTTTTCCAAAAACTGTGTCAAACATTCCGATCTTGGAAACAAGTTCTTTGTTTACTCCCATACAAAAACCGACACCGGTAGGAATCTCGATATAGGTTCTGCCGAAATCAACATCTTTAAAAAAAATATCCACTTCTTCTACTGACAGGTTATCCATCATGGCATTATCTGAAAGATACTCCGGAAAACTGCAAATCGTACCGGCATTGGTAAAGGGTGTTGTTGTTGCCACATGTGGCATATTTACTATGGGAAACATCAGCCTTGCAAGCCATCCTGAGGGTACTTCCACGTCAGTATTCAAAATTACAAAATGGTTTTCAGTCAATTCAACCAGTCTGTTTACGGTTTGTATAAACCCAAGGTTTTCTTTATTGCTCAGGATTTGCATATTGACTTCAGGATATTTTTCTGGTAATTCGCTTAAGATTACTTCTACTCTATCATTCGAACTCTTATCGTTGCATATGAGCAATCTGTACGGTATCAAAGTATGCTGCACTATACTTTCAAAGAGACTCGAAAGATAGTCTGCACCATTATATACAGGTACAATAATATCCAGGGGCCTCTCAATATGAATATAGGCTTCTTTCCTCGGCATGGCAAAAAAAGATGCTATTTCACGTGCATTACGATGCTGGGATTCTGTAGCCATCGGAGCACGTTCTTCATTTTCACCATGCAAAATATAATGCACCAATGGATTAATATTGGCATTCTTAACATCAGGATTATGATCCAGATAGAAATTTGTATGAAATTCCGTACTGGGATTCCTACCTTCTTTCCAGCCTGTTTCAAGATAATGCATTAAAGGTTCTTCTTTATTTTGATAGTTATATTCAGACAGATAATAGT
>JALTEE010000169.1 GCA_027007865.1 bacterium | reverse complement strand
TTCGAAAAATATTGAGCAAATCGAAAATGGAGATTGCTGAAAGTAGCAGAATGTTCTCTGCATTTACTTTTTGTATCCGATTTTTAAAAAAGTCTTGAAAAATATTTTATAAAAATCTTTTGACATTTTAAAATATTGTGTATTTTGTAAGTTAATTTTCTCACAAAAAAATTTCAGGAGGATATTATGGCAGAATTTTTAGAAATCCGCTGGCACGGCAGAGGCGGTCAAGGAGCGAAGACCGCTGCGACATTTCTCGCTGCTGCCGCGATTGGCGAAGGTAAATATGGACAGGGTTTTCCCGAATACGGTCCCGAGCGCCGCGGCGCACCGATGCGCGGATTCACGAGAATTTCTGACGAACCTATCCTTCGCCACGACCCTGTGGAAGCGCCATCCATCGTAGTTGTTCTCGACCCGACATTGCTCGGTGTTGTCGATGTCACCGAAGGAATCGGCGATGATGGCATTATCCTCGTAAATACTGCAACTCCACCGTCGGAAGTGCGTAAAAAACTCGGACTGCCAACGGGAAAGTTCAAAATTTTTACGGTTGATGCAACAAATATTTCGATAGAGGAACTGGGGCGACCGATGCCGAATACGCCGATGCTCGGTGCATTGATAAAGGCATCGCACATACTGAGTGTGGAAACTATCTATAAAGATATCGAAGAAAAATTCGCGAAAAAGTTCCCCGAAAAAATAGTTCAAGGCAACATTAAGGCTGTCGAACGAGCATATAATGAAGTTCGAGGTGAATAAAAAATTAAATATCGATATTTTAGGAGGCAATAAAAATGGCTGAGGAAAAGAAAGGCTGGAAGCACATTCCCATCGGGGGCTTGATTGTTGAACCGGGTAATTCTGAAAAATACATTACAGGCGGATGGCGAACATATAGACCCGTTCTCGATGATAGTAAATGTATTCACTGTATGATTTGCTGGGTCTATTGTCCCGATTCGTCCGTTATTGTGAAAGACGGCAAGATGACAGGCTTCGACTATGACCACTGCAAAGGTTGCGGAATTTGTGCCCATGAATGCCCGAAAGACGCAATTGAAATGATATTAGAAGAAAGTTAAATTCTAAAATAACTGAAAAAATAGCGAGGTAAAAATATGGCACGAGAAAAATTAGCACTAACGGGAAATGAAGCGGGTGCTTGGGCATTTCGGCATGTGAAGCCCGATGCCGCCGCTGCATTCCCGATTACTCCGCAAACGGAGATGATGCACAAATTCGCAGCATTCGTCGCAGACGGCGATGTTGATACCGAACTTGTGCTCGTGGAATCGGAGCATTCCGCTATGAGCGCGACCGTCGGAATGTCCGCTGCAGGAGCGAGAGCATTTACTGCGACATCCGCAAACGGTCTCGCTTTGATGTGGGAAATCGTCTATATAGCGGCATCGACAAGATTGCCTATCGTAATGGCGGTCGTGAATAGAGCCCTTTCCGCTCCAATCAATATTCATGGAGACCACTCCGATAGTATGGGAACACGCGACACTGGCTGGATTCAATTCTATTCAGAAAATTCGCAGGAAGTATATGATAATATTATTCAGGCGTTCAAAATTGCAGAGGACAAGCGAGTATTTTTGCCTGTGATGGTAACGCTCGATGCTTTCATATTGTCGCACACAACGGAGATTGTGGAACTGCTTGATGCCGATGAAGCGATAAAATTCGTAGGGGAGAACCGCATACCGCATTTTTCCGTTCTCGACATCGACAAGCCTGTTACGGTCGGACCTCTCGATTTACAGGATTACTATATGGAGCATAAGCGCCAGCAAATAGAAGCGATGAAGCACGCCCCCGAAGTAATTGCGGAAGTCGGCAAGGCATTTGGCGAAATGACAGGACGAAATTACGGCTTTTTCGAAGCGTATCGCTGTGACGATGCCGAAGTCGTGATTCTCGCACTGGGAAGCACAGCGGGAACAACGCGTCTTGCTGTCGATAGATTGCGCGAAAAGGGCGAAAAAGTCGGATTGGTGAAACTTCGTATGTTTAGACCGTTCCCGCACAAGGAAATTGCAGAACTATTGAAAAAGTTCAAAGTCGTCGGTGTGATGGATAAATCGGCATCGTTCGGAGCGCAAGGTGGACCCGTATTCACAGAAGTTCGCTCAGCAGTGCTCGGAGTGCAAAATCCGCCCTTAACGGTGAATTATCTTTATGGTCTTGGCGGCAGAGATATTCGCGCAAAAGACCTGGAACAGATTTTCAAAAACCTGCTCGAATATCGCACAAATCCGCCCGATGAACTATTCCAAGTCTGGGGTGTGAGAGAATAGGCAAAGATAATCACAGCGAAAAAATATGTTATACGAAAATAAGGTGGGTTGCACTGTAAAAGTGCAATCCATCTTTTTTATTATGTTAGGTATACTCCACATTGAGCATTTATTCATTCTAAATCCTTATATTCCCCTGCAAATCGTATATTTTTACATCCACCCATATTTCTGGATTCCCGTTTTTTTCACGGGAATGACAAAATAGAACGCAAAAAAGCAACTGAAAGCGCAGGAATGACAAATGGGGTGTGGGAATAATAATTGAGAATGCGGGAATGACAAATGGGGTGCGGTGTGTCATTCCCAACTCGATTGGGAATCCAGAGGGGGTTGGTATCGGGTTTCTGGATTTACATTCCACAGGGCGCTGTCAACAAGGGAGCATGC
>JALTEE010000168.1:4580-8930 GCA_027007865.1 bacterium | reverse complement strand
CCGACTTCTTCTGCAAGTTCGGGCATCACGGCAGCACCACCGATTATTATCGCTATTTCATCGCCAAATTTTTCTCTAATCGCTCTAACTGTCTCACGCAGCGATGGCAGTGTCGTAGTCATCAATGCGGACAGCCCTACTATGTCAAATTTTTCGCTTGCGAGCGCTTCGATTATCTTTTGCGGCTTCGCATTTTTCCCGATATCGACAACATCGAATCCGTGACTTTCGAACAGTGCCTTGACCAGATTTTTCCCGATGTCGTGGACATCACCATAGACGGTTGCGAGCAAAATTCTCCCTTTATTGCTATCTTCCTTTGGAATTTTAGGTCGCAGAATTTCGAGCGCTTTCGATGTCGCTTCGGCTGCTGCGATTACTTGTGGCAAAAATATTTTGCGCTGCTCGTAAAGCTCACCGATGTATTGAATTGCAGGAATTACGATTTCGTTCATAATTCCTATCGGGTCGTTTTTCTTTTCCAATTCTTCATCAAGATGTTTCGGCACCCAATCGGCATTCCCGCGAATAATGTCGTCCCGCAGCGATTCCGAATATGCTGTTTCTTCCTCTTTTGGCACATTTGCGAATTTTGCGATAAACATTTCGCCTTTCGGGTCGCGCCCTTTTAAGATTTGTGCAGCGCCTATTGTTTCGATAATCCGCACATCTGTCGGGTCTGCGATGACAGCAGACAGTCCCACAGCAATTGCATTCGACAGCATCGCAGCGTTTATTATCGAGCGTGCTGGCATTCCGTATGACACATTTGACAGCCCGATTATCGTTTGCAAATTAAGGCTACCCATTATTATGCTAATTGCCCAGAGCGTTTCTGCAATTCTTTCTGGTGCAGCGGAGAACGGCAGCATCACGGGGTCAGCGATTATGCGATTGCGTGAAATGCCATATTCATCGGATGCACCGACTATTTTCTCGATTATATTAGCACAATCCCCCGAAGTTTTCGCTATTCCATCATCATCCATAGCGAGCGCAACAAATCCTGCTCCCCAACGCGATACGATGGGAAGCAATTTTTGCAAATCCGAATCTTTTCCTGAAATCGAATTTATAATCGGCAGTCCTGGATAATATTTCATCGCCTTCTCGATTGCATCTGGACTCGTCGAATCGATGAACAGCGGTTTTTCCGATACGGCAGATACAGCAGCAACAGATTTTGCGAGCATTTTCTCTTCATCGACACCCGGCGCAGCAACACATATATCGAGTGCATCGGCACTTCCCTGTCGAACGGCTTCGAGTTTCACAGCACCGATGTCGCCATTGCGCAATTTTTCGCGAAATTTCTTTCGTCCCGAAGGATTTATCCGTTCGCCTACGAGCGCTACGGGTAAATTATTGCCGATTTTCAAAATTTGTGTTCTGCTCGCCGTATAGAAATAAGGCGTAAAACCTGTTTTCGCGACAGGTTTTCCTCGAACTGCGGCGGCGATTTTCGCTGTGTGTTCCGGCGTGGAACCGCAGCAGGAACCGATGATATTTGCGCCGACTTCGCGCAATTTTATCGCTGCATCCGCCATATCGTCAGGGGTAGAGCGAAATGTCGTAATTCCGTTCACTACTTTCGGTGTGCCTGCATTTGGTTGTGCAATGAGAATTTTTTCTGTCAGCGGTCGCATTTTTTCGACAGCGTCCACTACGGGTTCGATTCCTTTTCCGCAGTTCGTTCCAAAGGCATCGGGAGCGAGCGCATCCGCGACAACTGCGAAAACATCTGCGGGAGTGCCTGTTACGGAGCGGTCGCCATCGTCGAACGAAAATGTTATTATTGTCGGTATTTTTGCAGCATCTCTCGCCGCGAGATACGCTGCCTTCATTTCGAGCAAATCGGTCATCGTTTCGATTATAAATAAGTCGCATTCCGCTTTTGCCAATAATTTTGCATAATCGAAATATTGCGAATACGCTTCGTCGAATGAGAGCTCTCCGAACGGTTGCAAGAATGTTCCCAGCGGACCGATATCGCCTGCGACAACGATGTTTTTACCACCGGCTGCACTGCGAGCGATTTTAACAGCGGACGAAATTATCTCATCCTGCTTATCGGCGAGACCGTATTGCGATAGTTTTAACTTCGCTGCGCCAAATGTATTCGTGGTGAGAATTTGCGCTCCTGCATCCGCGTATTCTCGCTGGATTTTTTCGACGACATCTCGTGCTTCGATGTTCCACAATTCCGGCGGTGCATCCATCGGCAAACCCGCTTTTTGCAGCATTGTTCCCATTGCACCGTCGAAAACGACGACCTTCTGCCGAGCGATATTTAGAATTTCTGTTGCGGTGAAAATATTACCTCCTATTTTGTCATTGTGGTTTCCTAAAATACATAAATTTTACGATGAAAAAAGTATTTTTCATATCGGATGCACATATCGGCGCAGAATCGTCCGAACAAGAACGAATCAAATCGGAAAAACTTTTCCGCTTTTTCGATATCGTTGCGAGTGAAGGCAGTGCTGTGTATATACTGGGCGACTTTTTCGATTTCTGGTTCGATTATCGAAAAGTCATCCCGTCGAAATATTTTAAAATCTTGTGCAAACTCGCTTCCCTCGCAGATGCAGGTGTGGAAATACATATTTTTGGCGGAAATCACGATTGGTGGATGAAAAAAAACGGCTTTTTCGCCCGAAATTTCGGCATAAAAATTCATCCGAAGCCGATGAGGACAAAGATTTTTGGCAAAAGATTTTTCCTCGCTCACGGAGACGGCATCGCGCCGTCCGATTGGGGCTATCGCGATATTTTATGCCCGATATTGCGAAATCCGCTCTCTGTATGGCTATTTGGACTGCTCCCTGCTGAATGGGGACTCGCATTAGCGAAACTTGTCTCGTCAAGCAGCAAACTCTATACGGAAAAGCGCAATTTGCGATTCGAGCAAGAATATGAAAATTTCGCACAAAAAATTATCGCAGATGGCGTCGATTATGTTGTTATGGGACATCTTCACATTGTTGTCAATGCGAAACTCAATGGCGGAATTTATGCCAACATCGGCGACTTTTTTAAAAACTTTTCTTATGCTGAATTCGACGGCGAAAAATTTGAGATTAAAACAATAGAGCAATAAACTGGAGAATCGATGAATAAAAAACCGAACAGACTTGTTGTCGGAATGTTCTGGGGTGATGAAGGCAAAGCGAAACTGGTGGATTATCTCACCGAGGAAGCAGATATCGTTGCACGGTATCAAGGTGGCGCAAATGCGGGGCACTCGGTCGAAGTCGCGGGAAAACGATTTGTCCTTCATCAAGTTCCGACTGGCATTTTGCATCCGGATAAAGTCTGTGTTCTTGGCGCAGGAATGGTTATAGATTTGCCACAACTTGTCGAAGAATTGCTTTCACTTGAAGGAAACGGCATTGATTGGCGCGGCAGAGTTCGCATCAGCCCGCGAGCGCATATCGTTCTGCCCTACCACAAACAAATCGAAAAAATCACGGAAGATAAAATTGGCATCGGAACGACAAAGCGTGGAATTGGTCCCGCATACCGCGATAAAGCGGCACGAATCGGCATCCGCGTTGGAGAAATTTTGCTGGGGGAAAAACATATCGTATCGCGACTTAATCAATGGCTCGACATAGCGGGTAAATTATACATTCAAACATACGATGCGGAATTTCAGTCGCCGTCGGATGTCGCAGCAATACTGATGTCAACCGTGAACATTTTGGGCGACTCTATCGTCGGTTCGGGAGAATTTCTCGACGATTTTGCACGCAACAAGGGCGGTGTTCTCGCGGAAGGCGCACAGGGAACGCTCCTATCGCTCAACTGGGGAACATATCCGTTTGTTACGAGTTCGGAAACCACCGCAGGTGGCGCTGCCGAAGGACTCGGAATAGACATAAGATTGTTCGACGAAATTACAGGGATTGCAAAAGCATTCTGCACAAGGGTTGGCAATGGTCCGTTTCCCACCGAAGGCGATGAAGAATTGCAAAAGATATTGCGCGGCACAGGAGAACATTCATACGACGAGTTCGGTTCGACAACGGGCAGACCGCGCCGCTGCGGATGGCTCGATGGTGTTGTCTTGAAATACGCCGCAAGAATAAATGGACTCGACAACATCGCACTCACAAAACTCGATGTCCTCACGGGAATATCGCCGCTCAAAATCGCATATAAATACGCAAATTTCTCGACAATTCCAGCGACTGTTAAAGAATTGGAACAAATCGAGCCGATTTATGAAAAATTTTCGGGCTGGAACGAAGACATTTCTGAAATCAATAACTATGATAACCTGCCCGAAAATGCAAAAAAATATATCTCCGCTATCGAAGAAATTTCCGGCGTGCCTGTGAAATATAT
>JALTEE010000168.1:0-4570 GCA_027007865.1 bacterium | reverse complement strand
ATTATTAAACAATAACATAGCAAATTCAAAAAAGTATAAATGACAAAAAATAAATTAGAAATATCGGGTGGTTTTCTTGTCGATAAACCGGTCGGACTCACCGCTCGTCAGGTGGACAACCGAATTGGAAAACTCTTTCGGACGCGGCGTGTCGGTCATATCGGAACACTCGACCCGAATGCCAGCGGATTGTTGCCCGTTCTCATCGGGCAAGCGACACGCATCGCTCCCTATGTGGACAGCGGAATCAAAGGTTATCACGCAGAAATCACACTCGGGATAACTACCGATACGGACGATATCGATGGAGAAATTATCGAGGAACTGCCCGTTCAAACGACGCCGAGCAAAATATACGAGGAGTTAAATCATTTCCTCGGCGAAATCGAGCAGGTTCCGCCAAAATATTCTGCGAAAAAGGTCGATGGCGTTCCGATGTATCGCCGCGCTCGCCGAGGCGAAGATATAATTATTCAACCTAAAACGATAGTCATTCATAAAATCGAGAATGTGAAAATCGACATCCCACGCATCACATTCGATATCGTTTGCGGAACGGGAACATATCTTCGCGCTATCGCTCGGGATTTGGGGCATAGACTCGGCTGCGGCGGACATCTTTCAGCGCTTGTCAGAACGAGCGTCGGACAGCACAAATTAAAGGATGCTACTTTGCTCGATGAAATACTTCGCTCCATCAGCGACGGCGAACCGCAGAAATATCTATTCGACGAACTATCCCTGCTGCCGCATCTGCCAAAAATCACAGTTAACACCGCTCAATCATTTCAGGTTTCTCACGGACAAATCATCCGCGAACTCGATTTGAAATTGAAACCAGAAACGCTATTCACAATAATTGACGAAAACGGGAAACTGCTCGCCATTGCCGAAAAAATCCCCGGAACCTATAAATACAAGCGTGTTCTTGCGTAAAGCAAGCTATAACAATACAACAGACAATTTTAGCCGTCTAAATAATAATAAAAATGCTCATACTCGGTATAGAAACATCGTGCGATGAGACCGCCGCTGCAATCATCTCGGGCGAAAATGTTTTGGCGGAATCGGTTTTTACGCAAAAAGTGCATTCAAAATACGGCGGTGTTGTTCCCGAATTCGCCAGTCGCGACCACATCAAAAAACTATATCCTATGGTGATGGATGTCATCTCATCGGCAAACATCACACCATCACGCTTCGACGGAGTAGCGGTCTCGAAAAATCCAGGACTTCCGGGCGCGCTGCTCGTGGGTTTTGCATTTGCAAAAGGATTCGCACTCGCTCAAAATATTCCTGTAATTGAAATCGACCATCTCGAAGGACATCTTTTTGCGGCAAAGTTTTCCGCAGGTGCGGAGCCACCGTTTTTAGCGCTGCTCGTATCGGGAGGACACACAGAAATTATTCTCGTGCAGGATTGGGGCGACTATACTATTTTCGGCACGACACGGGACGACGCCGCAGGTGAAGCATTCGATAAAGTTGCACAGGTGCTCGGATTGCCATATCCGGGCGGTCCCGAAATCCAAAAATTAGCGAAAAGCGGGAATCCCGATGCGATACCATTTCCTCGCGCTATGCAAAATTCGCAAAATTTCGATTTCTCATTCTCGGGGCTGAAAACCGCCGCCATAAATTTGCTATACGATTGGGGCACAGAAAAAGTGCGTGAAAATTTGGCAGATATCTGTGCATCCTTTCAAGAAGCAATTGTGGATTCGTTGCTGCTGAAACTTTTGCGCGCAGTGAATAGGACAAATATCAGAAATGTTGCGATTGTCGGCGGGGTCGCAGCAAACAAACGCCTGCGTGAAAAAGCGAAAAAATTAAATGTATCGCTGCACATCCCACCGATAAAATATTGCACTGACAACGGTGCAATGATTGCCTTCGCAGGACAATTCCACTTGCAACAAAACGAACTGAAATCACCCAAATTCAAAAAAATATCCTGACCTCCGATATTCAAAATTCTCCGTTCAAATAAATCTTGCTCAAAGCGATTTTTCGCATATCTTTTTTAGCACTATAGAAAATTCGAGGTATATATTATGGACAAAATATTTTCGGATATATCCGCTGCCCTCGACGATTTGCGTTCGGGCAAAATTATTATCGTCGTCGATGACGAGGATAGAGAAAACGAAGGTGATTTTGTCTGCTCCGCTCAATTCGCCACACCGGAAATAATCAATTTTATGGCGAAAAATGGTCGCGGATTGATATGCGCAGCAATCGAGAAGGAACGAGCGCAAGAACTCGACCTGAAACCGATGGTTCAGAAAAACACATCACATCTCGGCACGGCGTTCACTGAATCGGTCGATTATATTCACGGGACGAGCACCGGAATTTCCGCTTATGACAGGGCTGCGACAATAAAGGCATTAATCTCTCCCGAAACGAAACCGGAGGATTTAGGCAGACCTGGACATATATTTCCACTTATTGCGAAAAATGGTGGTGTTCTTCGCCGCACAGGTCATACCGAAGCGGCGGTGGATTTATCGAGACTCGCAGGACTTTATCCCGCGGGAGTTATATGCGAAATTATGGACGAGGATGGCACGATGGCGCGCCTGCCACAATTGTTAAAAATCACCAAGAAATTCGATTTGAAAATTATCACAATCGCCGACCTCATCGAATATCGCAGATTGAACGAAAAACTCGTGGAGCGTGTCGCTCGCGCAAAATTACCTACCAAATGGGGAAACTTCGATATCGTTCTCTATCGCGATATTCTCACGGGAGCAGAACATATCGCTCTCGTTTCTGGAGAAGTCGCTGGCAAAGAGAATGTTCTTGTGCGCGTGCATTCGGAATGTTTTACAGGAGATTTGCTCGGCTCGCTGCGCTGCGACTGCGGAGACCAACTTCATTCCGCGATGCGCCAGATTGCCAAAGAAGGAACAGGTGTGCTTCTATATATGAGGCAGGAAGGACGCGGCATCGGGCTTTCCGAGAAAATTAAAGCATATCATCTGCAGGATTTGGGCTTCGACACTGTCGAAGCAAACTGCCGACTTGGGCACGATGCAGATTTGCGCGAATACGGCATCGGTGCACAAATTCTAACAGACCTCGGACTATCGACGATAAGACTCCTAACAAATAATCCTAAAAAAATTATCGGACTCGAAGGATATGGCTTGAAAATAACCGAGCAGATACCGATTATCGAAACGCCGAACCCATTCAACATCAAATACTTGCGGACAAAAAAAGAACGAATGGGACACCTGATACCCGAAGAAAGTCTTTTGGCTGATGAAGATTGATTATCGGTGAAAATTTTAACTCGAAACAATTGGAGCAAAATGACCGACGAGAAAAAAAATCCTGCAATGGTAATCGATATGGACGGCGAAAGGCGGGAAGTTTCATTCGAGGAACTTGCTTTATCAAACAATCTCACGCTCGAAGCGCTGGTGCGTGTTCTTGCTCGAAAAGGAATAATTACTCCCGACGAGTTCGTAAAACAACTCGAGGAATTGCAAAATGAGCGTTTCCCTGAAAAAGGAAATCAACCCGGTGCATAATATAGAACTTCCGCTGCGCTGGCAGACACACCGCGCTGCCGAAGAACCCATTAAAGGCGTCGCAGTAATTGTTATTATCATTATCGCTGGGATTTTGTCTGCGATTTTTATGGATTCGATATTTTGGGGATTTTTTGCGGTAATCTTACTATTTTTCGGACTGTTGCGCTTTTTCCTGCCGACCTATTATGCGGTGGATAATGCGGGCATCCGAGAAAATTTTCTCGGTGTTAAGCGAATGGCGAGTTGGCGAAATTTTAAGCGGGCTGTCGTCGTAAAAAAGGATGTTTTACTGTCGCCATATCCGAAGCGCTCCTTTCTCGACAGATTTCGAGGCTGGCAAGTTCGCACACCAGATGAAAAAATAGCGGAGTTCTTGAAAAATATGGTGATGGGAGATAAATAGCGTAATTCGAACGATTAACACAGCGATACTTTTTCTTGCAAAATAGTTAAAGATAAAATAAATGAACCCTGCAAAATAGGTGATTTTTGAGTTCTTTGATATGCGTTCTCATTTACCCCCTCTATTTTCTAACTCCTTTCTCTCCCGCTCAGGCGGGAAGAAAGGAGAATTGAAAGCTGCGCGCAGCATTAAAGTCCTTCTCCCACAGGGAGAACTTGTCCCGAGCAGTCGGGAAGGGGGATTTCGACGAAGTCGAAAGACGGATGAGATACAAGGGGGATTATTCTCAAGGGCGGGGTTTTTTATTTTTCTCTTACGCAGAAATTTTTTGCATATATATTGTTGAAACATGGGAACATCTTCCCTTGTTTCAATATGGCGGTGTAAATTCCCCTTGCAAAATCTTAATTTATTACTATTTTTTGCCGAAGATAAGAAGAAGATAAGAAAATGAAAAATACAATCTGGAAATGGAGGAGAAAATGAGAATAACAAGTATTGAAATCAAGAATTTCAAATCTATAAAGGATTTGAAAATAGAGGATTTTGCTTCTATAACTGGATTTTGGGGCAGAAATGGTGTAGGCAAGTCTAATGTACTAAATGCAATATATAAGTT
>JALTEE010000167.1 GCA_027007865.1 bacterium | reverse complement strand
GCTATAGGTTTCACGCTCTATTTTACTGCGATGAATGCGCGCGAAGCAGTAATTTCGCTAATGCACAAGGATGCGGTATCTCTGGCGAATATTTTTTCCGAAGGAGCGAAAAAAATCTATGAAATCCAAAGTTATGAGATTGTGCAGGAGCGATTTCGGCTCGAACGCGAAGTTCGTCGCGTCGAACGAACGGGGAATTTTTTCCCAAGTTTGCCATCCGATGCGCAGTTGGCGCTGCTGCTCGATGAAAATGGCAATTCGCTTGATACCGCAGGCACGATAGATGCGCAAAAAAAACAATGGCTCGCTATGCTAAAAAATATTCTTGCGCCGATTATCGATGGGGGGGAGCCTGCATTATTTTTCGGACTCGACCCGGAATTCCCAGTCGGCTCCGAACCTATGGGATATGCAAAAAGACTTCGAAATAATAAAATTATCGTAATATTTGCCAAGCGCCCATTTCCAGAGACTGCTGGAATCGGATTGTTTGCGAGGCAACTCGCAGAAACGCCGTCGGTTCAATACATTATATTACAAAACAAAAGCGGAATTATTATCGCATCGAAGGATGTTTATCGCGCGACGAGTATCGACGCGGATACATTTATAAAAAAGGTGTTAAAAAATAAATGTCCCGAATCGCGCTTCACCGATTTCGAGGGCGAGCGTGTTTTTGAATTGGTATATCCATTTCCCACACTGGGCGAATTTTCGGGCATTTTACGCATTGGATTGCCATTATCGGAATATCGCGAACTGTCCGGCATCGTTCTGTGGACGATAATTATCGGAATAATTTTATCGTTGATAATAATCGCAGCGGGCATTTCGATTATAATTGTTATGAATAAAGTATTTGTCTTAAAACAGGAGCATCAAAAATTTACACACCTCCGTTCGCTCGGCGAAGTCGCTGCATCGGTGGCGCACGAAATACGAAATCCGCTGAATGCAATCGGGATATCGCTCCAGCGCATCGGTGCGGAATTCGAGCCGAAAGAGGATGCCAACGAATACACTGAAATTGTATCGTCTGCCCGCGGTCAAATAAGCAGAATCGATGGAATCGTGCGAGAATTCATCGCTGTTGCGGGAAATGTTTCGCCAGTGCGAACCACAGCAGATGTCGCAGGATTTTTAAAGATTATCGCTACAAAATTTTTGAAAATTGCAAATGCAAAAAAACTGAATTTTTCAACCGATATCGAAGATGATATTGGCTCGGCAAATTGGGATTGGGATAAGATTGGCAGAGCACTCGACAATATTTTGAAAAACGCATCGGAAGCCGCTCCGCAGGGTGCATCGATAAAATTATCGGCGCAAAAGCGAAATAACGAAATCACCATCGAAGTATTCAATGAGGGCAGCAAAATTCCCAATAATGAAATCGATAAAATTTTCGAGCCGTTCCATACAGGAAAAAGCACTGGAACAGGTATCGGATTATTTTACGCATATCGTATCGTAGATGCTCACGGTGGAAAAATATCCGCTAAAAATATGGAAGATGGAGTAAGTTTTATTATAGAATTGCCTAAATTTTAGGGAGATTTTCAAAAAATGTTCCGATGGATAAAACAACTAATTTCTTCGGCAAACGATTACCGTATTTCATATCATCGTGTTTCCCCGATTGTTGTGATAATAATGTTTCTCATTACAATTGCGTTGCTTCTTGTAATATTTTGGTTCACGCAGATTGTTCGAGAACGAATGCGGCGCTATAATCGTCGTGTGATGAACACTTATGCGAAGCTTTGGTCGCTAACATTGTCTCGTTCCATCGAAGGACCCGAACTATCCATCTTATTCGAGGAAGTCATACAGAAGGCGGATTTTCCGATGGTATATACCACAGTCGATGGCGAACCTGTCTATTGGCGGAACTTATCCGTTGCACCGGGAGATACTTCACAAATTGCGCAGAAAAAAGTAAAGCATTGGCTAAAACATAACGGGAAGAAATTCCCGCCGATACCTGTCCGAATTCCAGGAACGAATAAGATTCTTGCATTTATATATTTTGGCGAGTCGCCCGTTGTCAGTTGGCTGCAACTTATCCCAATCGCACAAGCGTTTGTGATGATATTACTATTCATAATAGCGATGATGGTCTATCGGCGGATACGGCGGTATGAGCAGCAAAATATTTGGCTCGGAATGGCGAAAGAAGCGGCGCATCAACTCGGAACACCGACATCGTCGCTGCTCGGATGGCTGCAAATGATGCGCGAAGGGCTCGAAGAAAAAGATTTCGATGGACTAAACAGAGTTGCCGATGAGATGGAGCGCGATATTCAGATTTTGTCCCGTATCGTTGTCCGATTCGGGCAGATAGGTTCGGTTCCCGAATTATCGTCTATTGACACGATTTCATTTGTTAAAGAAGTTGTTGAATATTTAAAAAATAGAATCCCACAACTTTCGAAAAGCATCGAACTTATCGAATACTATGAACCGACATCGATGATGCTCGGAAACAAATTATTGCTATCTTGGGCGCTTGAAAATCTGATTAAAAATTCTGTGGAAGCGATAGGTCGCGAAACGGGAAATATATGGGTTGCAACGCGCCAGAGCCTCGATGGCAATTATGTTCATATAATTGTAACAGACACGGGGAAAGGAATTCCGTCGTCGAACCAGAAGAAAATATTCGCACCGGGTTTCACAACGAAGAAGCGCGGCTGGGGACTTGGATTGT
>JALTEE010000166.1 GCA_027007865.1 bacterium | reverse complement strand
CCTAAATGCAATATCGCTTCATATCATTTCCATCCTAATTTTTATTCTTTTTTTCTCATCTTCATATGCGTTTACATTAAAATGGTTTTACAAAGAAGCCACGCTCGACAGCATAGATGTTCTCTATGATAGGATGGTCTATGGTTCGACAGGAGCGATTATGAATCTTCCGGGTGTCAACAGTGTCGGCTCGGACGGAGATGATTGGCTCGAAGTTGTCATTGGCAGCGATGAGGTCGTTAATGCCGAAGACCATTCCGACAGTTCGCGAGGCGTATGGCGATGTATAGATGCGCTTGGAAATCTCGAATGGTTCAAAGGAACAGGCACAGATGAGGCGCGGAGTTCTCCTTTAATACTCGATTTCTACGGTGGCGACAGCCTTCCAGAAATCATAACAGGCACAACGAGCGGATGGTGTGTGGAAGCCATAGACCGTTTTGGCACTTTTCTCTGGACATTCCCATGGCCACCGTTTCTATTCGGACCATATGCTTGGCATTCTTCTCCTGCTGTCGATGACCTCGTTCCGTCGTCGCCAGGTCTCGAAGCAGTGATTGGCACAAACAGCAGTATTCACCCTGGAATATATTGTTTCCAAACCGACCCATCCGATGGAATGGATAATGGCATTACTTATCCCGGCTGGAGTGAATATCCAGGTGCACCGGGAGGAACCGATGGAATCGACTGGGATATCATCTGGGTTTCACAAGACACCTGTCCTATCATATCTACGCCGTGCCTTGTGGATATGAACGATGACGGCAATCTTGATGTTGTATATGGTGTCGGATGGAATGGAACTTTGAGTGATACTTGCTATCAGATAAACTGTATCGATGGCAGAGATGGAACATATCTCTGGCAATTGGATGTCGGCTCTACTTACGGATATGGAGTTTGTGCTTCTCCGGCAGCCGCCGATTTCGATGGGGATGGCGATTATGAAATCGTTATCGGTGCTCCCGATGGGAATTTATACTTTATCGATGGCGATGAAAATGACAATGGTATTATCGATGCATCGGAAATGTGGACATATCCTTCTACTGGTGCAATATATTCATCTGCTGCAATAGGCGATGTAGATGGCGACGGAGATTACGAAGTCGTTGTCGGTTTAGGTTCGGGAGTTTTAGCATCGTTTGGATATACTCCCGCTTCGGGACCCGTTCTCGAATGGTCGGTTGACCTCGGTGATTCGATAATATCATCTCCCGCGCTTGCTGGACAAGTGCCAGATTCTATACCGTGGCCATTTTTCCGCAGAGATATTCATAGAACAGGATTTTATCCGCCGACAGGTTATTTGCTAAACATTTTCGTCGGAGCAATCAAGGATACCAACGGAATTTTATATAATATTACTGGAAACGGTGAAATCGTCGATTCTGTCCGAGTAGGTCAAGATGTTCACACATCACCTGTTATAGCGGACATAGACAAGGATTGCGAACTCGAAGTAATTATCACAGGTTCCAATACAACATACATAGGCGCATTTCCTCTCGATGGTCCCGACACGATATTCTGTTTTGGCACGGGAATAATAATTCCAGGATGCCTGCCCTGCGATACGATTAATGCTGTTTGGAACTGCCCTGTTCCCTGTTGGTCATTCAGCGCTTGCTCCACACAAGTTATGCAGATAACACTCTGGACTGATTCGGTAGAAATCGACACAAATAGAATCTATTTCACAGTCGATGACGGGATAAATCCACCGTTCAATCTTTCCGAACCAAGTTCGAATCTCATATTTTCCTGCATCGGTTTCACAGAACCATCATACTGCGATTCTGTTCTTATAGAAATTTCCAACTTTCATTGGGAGAATGGCGCGACGGTGTCGGTCTCGCTTGATTCAGCATACACAGTGGATAGTTGTATAACGATATGGTGAACGGTGAAATTTTCTTCTTCTAAAATTTTAATTGCGTAATATTTTATTGAAACAAAACAATTATCGATAAAATATTATGCTGTCTACAAATAAACTAAAAACTGTCATTTTGCGTCGCACAGCGAAATCGTCCGCGATATTCGATATGTTTGAGCAAACGGGAAAAGTTGTCATCGGATTTTCCGGCGGAGCGGACAGCCTCGTGCTGACAGATATGCTCTACGAGATGTCCCGCAGATGGCAGCGAAATATTTTATTCTATCCGATTTTTGTAAATCAGGGATATTATTCTTTATCCGATGAGGAGCGGGAAAAACTCGAAAAATTCTGCTCTAATCGCGATATGGAACTGCGTATATTGGAGCACAGCGAAATTGCGGGAATAATTGCATCGGGGAAGAATCCATTTCCGCCGTGCTTCACCTGTTCGAGAATGCGCAGGAAAGCGCTTCTGGAAACGGCGAACGAAATCGGCGCAAACATTATCGCACTCGGTCATCATAAGGATGACCTAATCGAAACATTTATGTTAAATATCCTATTTTCGCGCAGAATCAGCGCAATTATGCCGAAACAGGAACTCTTTTCGGGGCTTTTTCATCTTGTGCGCCCGCTAATACTCGTCGATGAAAATTACATTAAACGATACGCTTCACTGCGGGCATTTCCGATTGTCGAAAAAAACTGCCCTTATGCGAAGGATACGCAGCGAGTGTGGATAAAAAAAATTCTTGCACAAATGGAATTGGCGAGGCCCGGTATAAAAAATAACATCCTCAGAGCGCTATTTCACCCAAAGACCAACTATCTTTGGG
>JALTEE010000165.1 GCA_027007865.1 bacterium | reverse complement strand
TTCTCAAGGGGGCATCTATGGAAAAGTATTGGAAACCTGCTTTAGTAGCCGGAATTATCGGTGGCATTATTGCTGCGGTTCCCATCGTGAATATTTTAAATTGTTGCTGTTTGTGGATAGTCGGAGCGATAGTTTGGGCGGCGTTTATGTATAAGAGCGAATACGGCTACTTGGACATCGGTCCGGGTGCTGCGCTCGGGGCGTTGACTGGTGCTATTATGGGATTCGTGAGCGGTTTCCTAAACATAATCGTATGGGCAATATTAGGAAATTGGTATCAATTGCTTATCTCTAAAATGATACAGAATTTCAGTATCCCAACAGAAGTGATGCAAAGAATGCATATGATGGGCTATACTGTATTGTCAGCGATAATAGGAATTTTCACAACTGCGGCAATCGGTGTAATCGTCGGACTTATTATGGGTGCAATCTGGCGAAAACCCCCCGAGAAAATCGGTGAAAATTTATCCGAACAAGCGTCGGAACAGTTGCCGCCGACACCGCCACCTCCTCCTACAGAATAATAAAATGAGCAATACAAAAAATTACATATTGTCATCGCTCCTTGCAGGAACAGTTATCGCATTATTGTCCGCAATTCCATATCTTTCCAGTTTAAATGTATGCTGCTGCCTGTGGCATATCGTCGGAGGATTTTGGGCAGCATACTTGTTCTGGTGGAGCAGTAAAAAGATTTCGCTGGGACAGAGCATCGGCATCGGAGTTTTTACTGGTATCTGGACATCGTTTATATATTCTATTCTCGTGGCAATATTGTGGGGAACGATGTCCGAGCAGTTCGTCGTTCAGATGAACAATATTCTTCAATCGTCGAGTTCCGAAATGCCGCCGGAGATGATTGACCTGATTACAGAATTGTCATCGTCACCGCTGATTATGTTTCTCATTGTTTTTGCTGTGACTTTGATTATTTTCCCGATTGTTATTACGATTGGGAGTATTTTTGGACATTTGATTTTGAAAAAGAAAAATTCAGTGGGGGAAACACCAGCGGTATCCAAAGAAATATAATCGGGAACAATAGCGAAGAGAGTTTTTCCAAAAAATTTCAAATTTGGAAGCCGGATAAAACGGAGTTTTTATGAAAAAGACGATAATGAATGCGGAAGCGATTTCTCGCAGCATAGATAGAATTGTGCATCAGATAATCGAGCACAATGAGGGAGCGAAAAATCTTGCCGTAGTCGGAATAATAGCGAGAGGAATCGACCTCGCAAAACGCATCGTTAAACGGATAGAGAAAATCGAGAATATCGAACTCCCGATAGGTTCGGTGGATATCACTCTCTACCGCGACGATTTCCGTGAACTCGTCGATATTCCCGATGCGAAAGGCTCCGATATTCAATTCGATATTACGGGCAAAGATATAATTCTTGTGGACGATGTTCTATACACGGGCAGAACGGCTCGCTCCGCTATCGATGTCATCCTCGATTTTGGCAGGCCCAAAAGCATTCAGCTCGCTGTTCTTGTTGACCGCGACGGGAGAGAACTGCCAATTCAGCCCGATTTTGTAGGCAGAAAAGTCGAGGTGAGAGCAGACGAATATGTTCAGGTTCACACAGAAGAAACCGACGGTGAAGACGAGGTAGTTATGGTGAAAAGAAAATAATGACTCTTGCAAAATAAAGAAAAATCCTCACTGTCATTCCCCTGCTTGACGGGGGAATCCAGTAAAATCGATACTTCTGTCCCGCCGTGGCGGGAAAGTCGGACAATGACACTTTATTTTTGCAGGGTTTGTGAGAAAATAGAAATCGGAGAATAAAAGATATGTCATTTTCGCACAAAAGCCTTATCGGTCTTCGAGAACTTTCGTCGGAGGAGATACTTTTCATTCTCGACGAGGCGCAAGCGTTCAGGAAATTGCTTGAGCGGGACATAAAGAAGGTTCCCACTCTGCGCTGGCTGACTGTTCTAAATATGTTCTATGAGCCATCGACGCGGACACGGATTTCGTTCGAACTCGCCGAGAAGCGTCTTTCCGCCGATGTGGTGAACTTTTCTGCGAGCACATCGAGCGTGCAAAAGGGCGAGAATTTGCGCGATACGGTGAATAATATTCTTGCAATGAAAGTAGATATGGTAGTTATTCGGCACAGCAGCGTTGGCGTGCCGCAATTTATCGAAAAAAAAACGGGTGTTCCCGTTATCAATGCGGGCGATGGAACGAATGAACATCCCACGCAGGCGCTACTCGATTTATACACAATCCGCGAAAAATTCGGTCGTTTCAGTGGGTTGAAAGTTGTGATACTCGGTGATATTCGTCATTCACGAGTTGCGCGAAGCAATATCTGGGGCTTGAAAAAACTCGGCGCAAAAGTTGTTATGTGCGCGCCGAAAACATTGCTGCCGCCACACCCGGAGGTTTTTGGTGTAGATGTTACGAGCGATGTAGAAGAAGCGCTTTCGGGAGCTAATGTGGTAAATGTCCTTCGATTGCAACTTGAGCGGCAAGATGCTGGATATATACCATCGCTGCGGGAATATCGGATGTTTTGGGGATTGACAGCGCAGCGAACGAAACTGCTCGACCCCGACCATATCGTTATGCACCCAGGACCTATGAATCGAGGTGTAGAAATCGACCCTGATGTTGCCGATGCGAGAGATGCCGTGATTTTGGAACAAGTTACAAACGGCGTGGCAATCAGGATGGCTGTGATTTTTACTCTCGCAGGAGAAATGCGGGGTTAAATTCCGACCATTATCG
>JALTEE010000164.1 GCA_027007865.1 bacterium | reverse complement strand
ATTGTGCTGAAAACAGCATGAACACAGGATTTACAGGATTAAAAGGATTAACCCTGTTTCAGCGAGTCGGCGCCTAATTAGGAAACCGCAGAGCAATGAGGACAATATCGAACAAAGGGTTGCAACTCCTTGTTGCCCACAATTATTTATAATTTGATAGCCGATGCGTCTCGCTTCGGGAAACACAATGCAAAATGAACCTCCTGTCCCGCAGCGCAGAAGGGTTTTTCCCCTAGCGAATGCAATGGCTCGATGCGAACAAGAAAGCATGCCCCCTTGTTTCAATATGGCGGCGTGAATTTTTCTTTGCAAAATCTTAATTTATTACTATGTTTTACCAAAGATGAGAAAATGAAAAAAATGAGATTAGGAAAAGGAGGAGAAGATGATAGATGAGATTATGAATGCTTATCGAAAAGGTGTGGAAGTGATAAAGAGTCTCGGAAAACAGGCGAATGAAGACCATACGATAAATTTAATCATAAAACCGATATTGAATATTTTAGGTTGGTCGATGTTTAATAAAACATTGATGACTAAATATTCTGTCAAAGGTTATAAAGGAATGCAAGAGGTCGATATTGCATTGTTTGTGAATGGTTTCGAAAGCGACCCAACCGTATTGATAGAAGTTAAATTCTTTGGCACGAAATTTTCTGATTTGTTCATTAAACAACTCGAAAGCTACGGCACACTTATAAAAAAAGCCAAATGGTTAGTTTATACGAATGGCGCACAATGGAAAATAATTTCAAATGATAAAAAAGAAACAGTGCTGGAATTCGACCTCGAAAGCGGAATCGACGATAGATTTGAATTACTTTCTTTTGATTCGGTTACCAGTGGAAAACTTCAAAAATATACTTTTCGCAGTATGGCTGAAAAAGCGGTGGAAAAATATATAGCCGAATTTCAAGACAAATTAGCGGAAGATATTTATCAGTTTTTTGAGAAGAAATATCCCAAAGATGAAATCGAAGAGGCATTAAAGCGATTGAAAGCAGGATTTACACAGCATTATGTCGAACCGAAAACAGAGCCAGAAAAAGTCTCGAAAGTCTCGAAATCTTCCAAATTCCCGATTCCAATCTATGCTGTCTACAAAGGCGAACGATACGATGCGGAACTTCTCGATGATGGCGAAGTTATCTATGCAGGGGAAAAATGTGCCTCGCCGAGTGGCGCGGCAAGAATGGTCGTTAAATCGAAAAGAGGACCTAATGGATGGACTTTTTGGAAACTTGCCGAAAATGATAAACTAATAAAAACGATAAGAAATATGGTAAAGCGTTCCGAGACAATATCGGGAGAATCCATTCTCGATAGATTGAATGAAGAGCAAACAAAATTAATCGATTTCGTAAAAGAGAAAGCGCAGCAAATCGCTCCCGAAATAGAAACTTGGGCAAGAAAAAACTATTTTGCAATCGGTTTTAGGACTAAACGATATGGACCTCTAATGCTCGCTGCGTTCAATCGCAGAAAAAATGGATTAAGAGTAGAAGTACGCTATCCTTTCGAAAAATTGGATAATCCATTTCCTATACTTAAACTTCCACCTCATCCAGAATCGTATGTTGAATGGAAAGGCGAAATTACAGTTGCTCATATAGAAACAATAGATGACATCGAGAAAATATTTCCCGTTCTCAAAAAGGCGTATGAATTTTTGAAGGGGAAGTATGATAGGGAGAGTTAACCCCCTGAAACCTCGCTGGCACTCGGTTTCTGTCCCCCTTGTTAAGGGGGACAAACGAGCGAATGCAATGAGCGAGTAGGGGGTTGAATTGCGAAAATATGAAGCGAACCATTATATAATTGACAAATAGTTTTCAATTTGTATTTTTCTTCCAATGCTTACACTATTCCATATATATTTTATTCCTGTAACGCTCGGCGATATAATCGATATAATCTTTGTAGCGGCGGTTATTTATGCTGTTCTTGCGCTTATGGAAGGGACGCGCGCTCGCTCGATGCTTTCGGGCTTGGCGCTGCTGTTGCTGCTCGCATTTATCGCATATTGGCTCGACCTAAAAACTGTGGCGTGGGTAATTCGTCGGCTCGGAACCGTCTGGGTAATCGCATTTCTTGTAGTATTTCAGCCCGAACTGCGCGAAATTCTCACTCGTATCGGCAATTCGCGTATTTTCAAGATGTTCTCCGAAGAACCTACATTCCGAACCGTTGACGATATTGTTATTGCGGCGAAAATACTTTCGGAAGGGCAGGTCGGTGCGCTGATAGCGATACAGCGGCAGGTTTTGCTCGACGATGTGATATCTACAGGAAAAGCAATCGGTGCAAAAATGTCGCCGGAACTTTTGGCAACGATTTTCGCTCCGCACACACCTCTGCACGATGGTGGAGTTGTTATTGCCGGCGATAAAATTGTTGCCGCTGCGTGCGAATTTCCGATGACGGAAAATCCGCGCTATCGAAAGATACTCGGTATGAGACATCGCGCTGCTGTGGGATTGACCGAACATTCCGATGCCGCTGTGGTGGTCGTATCGGAAGAAACAGGGGCGATTTCGCTTGCGATAAGAGGTTTTCTGCGGAGGCAATTGACAACCGACACATTGAAGCGGTTGCTCGAAGTGATAATGAGCGGAAAGCAAGATAAGAAACGGAGTAAATAGCCCGTTTCGACTACTTGGAACAAGTTTTTGTGTTACTCGATACGATGTTCATATTTGCTATCCTCATAATTGTTTTAAGTTTTTTTAATTATACCTCTTTATGT